>ONGV01000070.1 GCA_900317445.1 uncultured Eubacteriales bacterium
AAATTATTTTTTCAAGTTTGTTTGACAACGAAACTTATCTTATCACTTATCCTCTCACAAGTCAACAACTTTTTTTGAATTTTTTAATTCATTTTTATGTTTGTTAACTGTTTTGTTCAGCGACGTGTTTTATCTTATCATAATAAGCAAACTCAATTTCTTAAATATTTATCTTTTTATTAAATTAATTGATATTTACTATGTTTTTCATAATATATCTTAATTATTCACATGATGATACACATGGATATGTTTCTTTTATTAATCAATAAGTTTAAATATACAAAATATCTTCCTTAAGCTTTAAATTTCAAACAATGGCCATATCATTTTTAATTATTGCAACTGTTTATTGTTATTAATTCTAAAAAAGGTTATATGGTCACGCCATATTCCATCTATAAATAAGTATTTTTCATTTAAGCCTAATTCTTTAAATCCACACTTATTTAAAACTCTTTTTGATTTTTCATTATCTACTAATACAGATGCCTCTATTCTATGTAGTCCTAATTCATTAAAAGCATATTCTATTATTAAATTAACTGCTGAAGTCATTATTCCTTGTCCTTCTTTTTCTTTATCTATAGAATATCCTAAAGTTCCACTTTTTATTACCCCATATAATATGCTTGATATTCTTAATTTTCCAATAATCTTTTCTTCCTCAAATATACCAAAATCTATAGCTGTTCCATTTAAAAATTGTGTATAGTTATCATTTAATATACTTTTTTGAGATTCTACTGTATAAAATTCCTTTTCTCTTGCTGGTTCAAAAGAAGCTAAATGTTCTTTATTTCTTATATAATATTGTGTTAATTCTTCTGCATCTTCTGGAGTTAATATTCTCATATAGTATTTTCCAAATTCAATTTTGCTAAAACTTACTCTTTCTCCTTGTTTATATTCTGCTCTAGATATACCAAAGGAAACTTCATTTTTATAAACTCCTTGACAATATAAATTGTCGCAGAAAATCCCCTCTAAAGTAAATCCCAAATCTAAAAATGCACTTAAATTTAATTCTTCAGAAGTTACTATATTAACCTTATTTAAATTTTCATCTTTAAATACAGCTTTTAATAATAGTTTTAGTGTTTGTTTTAATAAATTATAGTTTTCTTTTCTATAAAATTTAAGATTTATATTACACTTTCTATTATTTTTATCCATATCAACGATGGTAAATCCCCCTATATTTATTTTATCTTTATCTTTAACAACATACTCATCTGTATTCTTTATATTAAGAATAACCACATCTTTTTCCCTAGACATAAATACCTCACCTAATTTTATGATATTATATATATTATAATTTTATATTTTAATTTCTACAACAAAACAATTTTATTATAAAGGATTGGTGATATTATTTGAATAAACAAAATATATCAAAAATGAAATTTTTCTTTTTAGGTCTTGAAAATAAATTTAATGAAAATAGTGATTTATTTAAAGATATAAAGGTTACTTATAAAACTGGATTAAAGAACTTTAAAGGTGTTGGGACTTTTAATAATGGTAAAATTTCATATAATTTTAATGGTATAACTAAAGATTTTTCAATTAAGGACCTTTTAAATCACATATCTTTAGAGGCTGAAAAGTATGATTCTCTTTCTTTAACTTATTCTGAAAGAGGAAGTGAACTTATAATTACATGCGATAATAAAGATGTAAAAATGAACACAAAAGAAATTGAAGCATCAAAAATATTAGATGAGCATAATGATACTTCTTCTTTGCTTAATAGAAATTACCTTATAAAAGTAGGACCTGCTAATGAGCTTTTAAAAGCAATAGGAATAATGAGTAAAGATGGTAAAATATTAAATGATAAAATAAGAAAATATAATCAAATAGACCATTATGTTGAACTTATTGATAAAGAGCTTGAGAAGCTTCCTAAAAATGAAAATATAACAATTTTAGACTGTGGTTGTGGAAAATCTTATCTTACTTTTGTTTTAAATTATTACTTAACAGAGGTTAAAAAGATAAAATGTAATTTTATTGGAATAGATATCTCTGATAAGGTAATTGCTGCTTCTAGAAATATTGCTTCTTCTCTTGGATATAGAAATATGGAATTCTTAGCTATGGATATAAAAGACTTTAAACCTAAAAAGAAAATCAACATGGTAATGTCTTTACATGCTTGTGATACAGCTACAGACATGGCATTAGCTTTAGGTATAAAGGTTCAATCTGACCTTATAATAGCAGTTCCTTGTTGTCATAAAGAATTATTAAGTCAATATAGCTATGAACCTTTTAAATCTATAACTAAATATGGCATATTAAAAGCTAGAATGGCTGATGCTTTAACTGATGGAATGAGAGGAATGATGTTAGAGGCTAAAGGATATAATGTATCTATTGTTGAATATATTTCTCCATTAGAAACTCCTAAGAACTTAATGATAAGAGCAGTAAAAACTTCTAATGAAAATCCAAAATTATTCACAGAGTATATAAATTTATGCACAGAATTACATGCTAATCCAGCATTATTAAGATTTTTATATGAGGAATGGAAAGCCTAAATTCATTTTTAAACTTGTTAACCTTATAAGTTATATATAATTTATTAACTTATATATTTTCCATAAAAAGAGTGTGAATTATTGCCTTAAAGTAATGCAAAGCAATAATTCACACTTACTAATTCAAAGAAAGAATATCCTTGATTACTTCTCCTCCAATAATCATACCTGCAACTGGTGGTACAAAAGAAATGCTTCCTGGAATTTGTCTTTTAGATGCACATTTTTTAGTTCCTCCTGTGCATACACAACCTGTTTTGCAAGTAACCACATCTTCTGTTTTTGGCTTTGTAGGAATTTCTTCAGAATATAAAACCTTAAGCTTTTTAATTCCTCGTTTTTTAAGCTCATACCTCATAACTTTAGCTAGTGGACAAACCTTTGTCTTATATATATCTGCTATTTTAAATTGAGTGGGGTCAAACTTATTTCCTGTTCCCATACAGCTTATTATCTTTATTCCTCTTGAAGTGCAATATTCTGCCAATGCTATTTTTGCAGAAACTGTATCTATAGCATCCACAACATAATCTACATCATCCTCTATAATATCTGGAATATTTTCTTTTGTTACAAATATTTGATGTGTTAATACATTACACTTTTTATTTATTGAAAGGATTCTCTCCTTCATAACATCAACCTTAACTTTTCCTAAAGTGTCATATGTAGCATGAATTTGTCTATTTAAATTAGTAAGACAGACAGTATCATCATCCACAAGAACTAATGTACCTATACCTGCTCTTGCTAATGCTTCTACTGTGAAGCTTCCTACTCCGCCAACACCAAAAACTATTACTTTGCTATTTCTAAGCTTATTTAAACCATCTTTTCCTACTAATAATTCTGTTCTAGATAAGGAATGTTGTACTTCCATTTATTTCACTTCCTTTTTTTAATCTTCATTAATAAGTATACCCAAATAACCTACTAAGTGTATAGAAATATTTAATTTTTTTTGTTAAACTTATTCATAGAATATAAATTTAAAGGAGTTAAATAAAATGATTTTAGGAATAATTGGTGCTATGAGCGAAGAGCTTGAAATATTACTTAAAGATATGAAGCTTGAAGAAAAAAAGACTGTTGCAAATATG
>ONGV01000143.1 GCA_900317445.1 uncultured Eubacteriales bacterium
ATAATATTTTCTTTCACAAATCATCTCATCAGTTTGTTCAATTGCAAAACCTATATACTTACCATCTTCACTTATATACTTCTTCTTTGCCCTTTCTACTAAGTTAAATGGAATAAAAATTTTACTCACCATTCTAAAAGCTTTAAAAATAATTTTATAAAGCTTTGAATTTACAGCCTCTATTACAGATTCTTTTCTTGCATTTTCAATTTGTCTTATAAATTTTCTGTATTTTCTAGAAACATTTTCTTTATAAAAATCTAATGTAAATATGTCGATAAAAATGCCTCTATCCATTATCATATTTGCTCCATCATCATCAATAACAACAGCTGTATCCTTCATCATTACCTTTGCAAATTCAAAAGGATATCCTTCCTTTGTATCTTTATGAAGTAAATAAAAATAAGGATTGCTATTTTTCTTCATGTATTCTATAAATTTATTATAATTTTCCCTTGTCATAGCTATATCTACATCATCGTCCCAAGGAATAAACCCTTTATGTCTATAGGCTCCTAATAATGTTCCAAATTCAAGACAATATTCAATATTATTTTTCTTACATACATCATCTATGAATTTTAAAGTTTCAACCATTAACTTTTTACATTCATCTAAATCTGCTACTACATACATAATAATATCCTACTCTTTAATTATTTTTGCATATGCTTATATCAAACTTAATATTGTAATCTCTAAACTTAAGAATTCTTTCATAGTCTTCCATATAGTCAACTTCTGCCCAAAATCTTCCCTCTACATCTCTAACATAAATGTCTTTTTCTTTACTTAGCTCATATAAAGCATTTTCCCACCATAAATAATGTTGTTGTTTATTTATCATGCTTTCAAGTTCATTTTTAAATGTATTTATAAACTCTTTTCCTATCTTTGCAATTCCTATATACTCTGCTGTTATATCATCACCTTCAAGTTCTTTTCCATACTTTAAAAGTTTGTTATCTTCATAATAGAATTTATAATCAGCTTCTTCCTTTCTTGTTTCATCACAAAAAAGAACAGGACTTAATGTTTCACCTTTTATAATTTCTAATAAAGAATCATCAACAAAAACATCTCCATTCATTATCATAATATCATCTTCATCAGTGATAAAGTCTTTTGCAAACCAAGCTGATGCAATGCTATTAGTTACATCAAAAAATGGGTTATAATAAAATTTTATATCTTTTTCTTCTTTTAAAACTTCTCTTATTACTCCCTGATTATATCCTAATATAATTCCTATATCATGGATTCCCATTCCTTTAAGCTGTCTTATAGTATTTTCTATAAGAGTAATTCCTCCCCCTATATCTACTGTACATTTAGGTCTTCCTGATAAATATCTGCTTATTCTCGTACCTCTTCCAGCTGCAAGTATAAGTGCTCTCATTTATAACACTCCTTTTTCATTCATATCTTTAAAAGCATTTACTAATGTATCTATATCTTCATCTGAAATATTTCCAATATGTCCCACTCTAAATAAAGTTTCACTTAAATCTCCACCGTTAGGACATAAAAATATATTGTAATTATCTTTCATATATTTAAATATTTCATATGCTGTCATTTTTCCTGTTGGTTTTAATGGAGTAACAGCATTTGATGGAGTTTCATTTGCTATTTCTAATGGTAAGCCTTTTATTTTTTCCCTAAAGCTTTCTGCAACCTCTTTAGTTCTATTTATAACAGAATCTATTCCTGCTTTTTCTATTCTTTTTAATCTAGAATTTAATTGTAGTATTATGCTAACTGCTGGAGTAAAAGGAGTTTGCCCTCTTTTTCCATTTTTTAGATAGTCCTTTAAATTAAAATACATACTCTTAACATTATTATTTTCTATTCTTTCAATAGCCTTTTCATCTACAACAATTAAAGCCATTCCAGCAGGTAATGCTAATGCCTTTTGTGAACCTGTTATCATAACATTTATATTATTTTTCTTCATGTTTATATCATCTGCTAAAAATGCACTTATAGCATCAACAACTAAGAAGATATTTTCTTTCTTACAAAAATCTCCTATTAAATCTAAATCATATAAAACACCTGTTGAAGTTTCATGTGCATTAACTAAAAAGCCTGTAAAACCTTTATTTTTGTACTTATCTAAAATTTCTTTAGTTAAAGCTTGTCCATAAGATAATTTTATCTCTTCAAATGGTATTTCATGAATTTCACATATTTCCACAAATCTATGACCAAAACTTCCACCATTAACAACTAACACTTTATCATTTTTTGTAAATACATTCATAACAACAGCTTCCATAGCCCCTGTTCCTGAGTTTGTAAGAAATATTACCTTTGAACTATCTTCTGTTTTTGCTAATTTTTTCATTATTCTTTCATTTTCTAAAGTTATCTTTGAAAATTCATCTGTTCTAAAGTAAGGTGGCTGTTTAGCCCCA
>ONGV01000146.1 GCA_900317445.1 uncultured Eubacteriales bacterium
CTGATAATTCATTTATATTCATGTTGTTAAATATTTCTGTATCTATAGCTTTATCTTGATGAGCAACTATAGTTGTGCAAACAGCATCACCAGTTATGTTTACAGCTGTTCTTGTCATATCTAAAATACGGTCAATACCCATAATTAAAGATATTCCTTCAACAGGAAGCCCTACAGAGTTAAATACCATTGATAATGTTATTAATCCAACCCCTGGCACTCCAGCTGTACCAATTGATGCTAAAGTTGCTGTTGCAATAACTGTAATATAATCTGAAATATCTAAATTTATTCCAAATGCTTGAGCAACAAATACAACTGCTACACCTTGCATAATGGCAGTTCCATCCATGTTTATAGTTGCTCCTAGTGGAATTGTAAAGGATGAAATTCTTTTAGAAACTCCCATTTTTTTATATAAAGTGCTTATTGATAAAGGTATTGTAGCATTTGAAGTAGCAGTTGAAAATGCAAATCCCATAACAGGTAAGAACTTTTTTATAAATTTCACAGGGCTAAGCCTTGTAAAGCTCTTAAGTAAAATCATGTATATAATAAAACATTGAACACCTAAAGCCATAAATACTGAAAACATATATTTAAGCATTGGGAAAAAGGCATCAAATCCAAGGCCTGAAAATGTCTTTGAAATTAAACAAAATACTCCAAATGGAGCAACTTTCATAACAATCATTGTCATTTCCATCATAATATCATTACATTGCTTAAAAAAGTTTGCTACAGTATCTGCACCATCATCAAGTTTTGCTAAAATTACTCCTACAATTAAAGCAAAAAGGATAATTTGAAGCATATTTCCTTCTGCTAGAGACTTTATAGGATTTGTTGGAATAATATCTAATAATACATCTGAAAATCCTTTAGTTTCAGAAATAGTGGTTTCAACAGATTGTATAGAGGACATATCAAGGCCTATTCCAGGATTAATTATTTTAGCCACACTTATAGCAGCAGTAATTGCTAAGGCTGTTGTAGCAAGATAAAAAAGAATAGTTTTAACGCCTATCTTTCCAAGTTTTTTAGAATCACCTATTGCCATACTTCCACATACTAAAGAAAAAAATACAAGAGGAACAACAAGCATTTGCATTAATCTTAAAAATCCATTACCTACAACATAAAAAACTCCATCTATAAGGAATTTATTTTTAAAAGAGTTATCAGGCACTAAATAATGAAGAATAACCCCCATTAGTGCACCTAAAAGAAGGCTAATAAAAATTTTTGTGGTAAGTCCAAGTTTTTTCATAATCTTATCTCCTTTATATATTCTGCAAGTTCTTCTTTCCAATGAGGAAATTCATACAATCCTGAAAGTTCAAGCATAAAATTATCTAATACAGAATTTTTTGGACGAGGAGCTCTATTTTCTTTATCTTCTCTAGGAATATTTATTATTTTTAAATTATCTTTATTTGAAAGTTTTAAAATTTCTTTTACAAATTCATAAGAATTACAGCTTCCTTTACATGTAGCATGATATGTACCATATTCAGCTGTATTAACTAATTTTATTATAAATTTAGCTAATTCTTTTGCACTTGTAGGAGTACTTATTTGGTCTGTAATTATTTTAATAGAATCTTTACTATTTAAAACTTTATTAACAAAATTTTTCCCTTTTCCATAAAGCCATCCAGTACGTACTATAAAGTATTTAGGAACAAGTTGTCGTACAAAGTTTTCTCCTTCTAAAGAAGATTTTCCATAAATGCTTATAGGATTTGGAGTATCAAATTCATTATAAGGTTCTCCTTTAAGTCCATCAAAAACATGTTCAGTAGAAACATGAACAAAGCGAGCACCTATTTTTCTTGCACATACACTTAAATTACGAGGTCCTAAAGCATTTACTCTGTAAGCATCTTTAATATTTTTTTCACATTCATCAATGTTAGTAAAAGCTGCACAGTTTATTATTGCATCAGGATGATTAAAATCACTAAAATTTAAAGCATCATTTAAATTAGTAATATCTACATCATCAATATCTGTACTTAAAATTTCTACTTTTCTGCTATCAAGAATATTTAAAATAGCCTTTCCTAACTGACCATTAGCACCAACAATCCATATTTTGTTGATTTTTTTCATTTGCATCACTCCTTTATTTAATCTAACCACAATATATTATCATAAAAAATAATATATTGTCATTCTATATTTTTATTTTACAAATTTTGCATCAATTAGATATTAAAAAAATTAATTTTAGGATATAATATAATAAAAGGAGATGATAACAATGAAAAAGTTTATTTTTACTGGAAGAGGTTCAGCATTTTTAACAAGTGAGGGAAATACAAGTTGTTATTTAAAGGATGAAAAAAATTTCCTTCTTATAGATTGTGGTGAAACTGTATTTTCAAAGCTTAAAGAATATGACTTAATAAATAAAAGCTATGAAAAATTTATAATATGTTTAACTCATCTTCATCCAGACCATGGAGGAAGCCTAGGTTCATTAATCTTTTATATGTATTATATCCAAAATGTAAAAGTATTAATCATTTATAAAGATAAAGAAAAATTATTTTCTTATTTAGATTTAATTGGGGTTAGTAGAAAAATGTATGAAATAACTTCAAAAGAAGAATTTATAAATATTTTAGGAATAAAAAAGATAAGCTTTATAAAAACAAACCATGTTAAAAATATGTCTTCATATGGTTTTTTATTTGAAGATGAGAAAGGAAAAGTAATTATATATACAGGTGATACTAATAAATTTCCTATTGATTTAAAAAATACAAATCTTAATATAGATAGAATTTACACAGAGGTTTCCTATAATAATTATGAAGATAATCCTCATTTATATATAGAAGATTTAAAAAAAGCCATTCCAAATGAATATAGAGAAAGAACCTATTGTATGCATATTGATGATTATAGATTAATTGATGCTATAGAAGAAAGTAAAATGAATGTAGTAACTTGTGATTAAATAGGATAGTTAAATGGTTTTAGAAAAGAAAAAATTAAATTTAAAAAATCCTATAGTAGAAGTTATTATAGTATATTTATTGTGGCTTAGAGTTGGAATTATTGATGAATATAAACTTTATAATTTAATTTTAAAAATTTTTAAATTGAAATCTAATTTTTTATTAAATTATATTTTAAATCCAGATAATATTTATTATATTTTTCTTTTTATAATTGTAACAATACTTTCAGGTGTAATTATTTTTGATAATTCTTTTGAAGATATGGGATTAAAAAGTAATAATATAAATAAAGAAATAAAATCACTTTTAAAATTTATAGTTATTTTTATAGTAAGCTTTACTTTAATAGCTCAGTTAATAGGTGGGTATAGATTAAAATTTTCATATATAATTCAAACAATAATAACACAATTTTGTTTTGTAGCATTAGTAGAAGAAAGCACTTTTAGAGGCTTTATATGTAATAAGTTATTTGAAAATGTAAAGAGTAAAAAAATATTATATATTATGTTTATAATCTCAGCTTTTTTATTTTCTTTTATGCATTTGCCTTCTTTTCTTAAAAGTGGGGTAAATATTACCTTTTTTCAAATAATAAATAGGCTTTTTAATCCTTTTATAATGGGAATATGGTTTGGAATTATGTACTATTATAAGAGAAATTTATATATTTGTATATTATGGCATGGAACATATAATTTAATATTTAGTTTTATATTTGGTAAAATCCAATCTATATGCTATATGGTATTTATTATAATATCTATTATTTATTTAATGAAAACTATAGAACAATCAACTGTTAAAAAAGGTGAAATATGATATAATAAATTTACCATATATTTTGAATATTTAAAGAATAAATGGTTATAATTATTTAAAAGAAAGGTGTGATTTTTATGAAAAAGGCTTTAAGTAGTTTTATTTTAACAGGTTTATCGTTTCTTATTGTAACTTATATACTTCCTAAAATGTATATTTCAGGAGTATTTAGTTTAATTGTATTAACCCTTTTCTTTGGAATATTAAATTCCTTAGTTAAGCCTGTTCTTCAACTTTTATCTTTGCCAATAACAATATTGTCTCTTGGATTATTTTCTTTTGCAATAAATGCAATAATACTAAAATTAGCCTTTATGATAGTTCCAGGAGCCCATATAACAGGAGTTTTTACAACAATAATAGCAGCATTTTTAATATCTTTAGTAAATTCTGCTTTAGAGGCAATATTTAAAGATTAAAAAAATTAGGAGAGAAAATATGAAAGCCTACGAAAGATTATTAAAATATGTTAAAATTTATACCACTTCAAATGAAGAAAGTAAAATTGTACCATCAACTTCAAGGCAATTTGATTTAGCAAAAATTTTAGCTAAAGAAATGAAGGATATAGGTATAGAAAATGTAAAAGTAGATGATAAATGTTATGTTTATGGATATATTAAAGCAACAAGTGGATATGAAGATAAACCTTCTATAGGTCTTATAGCACATATGGATACAGCACCAAGTGCTTGTGGAAAAAATGTTAACCCTCAAATTATAGAAAATTATAATGGAGAGGATGTAATTCTTAAAGAAGGAACTGTTTTATCTGTAGAAAAGTTTCCACATTTAAAAAAGTTAAAGGGAAGAACATTAATTACAACTGATGGAACCACTCTTTTAGGGGCAGATGATAAAGCTGGAATTGCAGAAATTTTAACAGCTTGTGAGTATATTATAAATGAAAACATACCTCATGGAAAGATATGTATAGCCTTTACTCCTGATGAGGAAATTGGAAGAGGTGCAGAAAACTTTAATGTAAAAGAATTTGGAGCAGATTTTGCATATACAATAGATGGTGGAGAAGAAGGGGAAATATCCTATGAAAACTTTAATGCAGCTTCTGCTAAAGTAGAAATTCATGGAGTTTCTGTTCATCCAGGGTCAGCAAAAAATACAATGATAAATGCCTTATATGTGGCTATGGAGTTTAATTCTATGCTTCCAAGTTGTGAAAGACCTGAATATACAGAAAACTATGAGGGCTTTTATTACTTAGAACAAATGGAAGGAAATACAGATAAAGCTTCTATGAGTTATATTTTACGTGATCATGATAGTTTAAAGCTTCAAGCTAAAAAAGATATAATGATACAGGCTTCAAAAATTATAAATGAAAAATACGGAAAAAATACAATAGTTGTTCATATAAAGGACCAATATAAAAATATGATTGAGCATATAAAGCCTTGTATGCATTTAATAGATAATGCAAAAAAAGCTATGGAAAAATTAAATATAACTCCAATTATTGAACCAATTAGAGGAGGCACTGATGGAGCAACATTAAGTTATATGGGACTTCCTTGTCCTAATTTAGGAACTGGAGGATATGCTTATCATGGAGAATATGAACATATAACTGTAGAGGGAATGGATATTTCTACAAACATTATAATAGAAATTTTAAAACTATATGCTAAAGGTTATAAGTAGTATTTTTTGGAGAAGATGTTAGATGGATTATTATAAAGTTTTAGTAATTGATGAAAATGCAACTAAAGAGGAAATACAAAAAGCCTATGATTTGCAAGTAAAAAAATATAAAGAAGAAGTGGTAGATGAAAAGCGAGCAGAACAGTTTTTAAACCTTTTTAAAGAAGCATATGATGAATTAATGAAGAAAAAGAATTTTGAAGAAATGTTTGATAAAGATGATAATTTTGAAGGTAATGAACAAAACAGTAATACCTATAATATACAAAATAATTCATATGATATTGATAATTCTTATAGTGATGATTATTTAGAAGATGATTATGACAATGCTTATTCTGAAGAAGACTATTATGATGAAGAAGATTATTATGATTATGACTATGATGAAGATGATAAGCATATAAAAAAACATAAGAAAAACAGAAAAAGAAGTAGAAGAGGAAGTAATAGTAGTAATTCAAAAAGCAATAATAAAAAAGAAAACAAATATGATAGAGATAAAAACAAAGGAAGAGAAAAGAGAATAGAAAAATCAAGAAGAGATGAAGAAGAAAGTTCATTTAGTTTGATAAAAATACCTTTTAAAATATTAGCAATTCCTTTAATAGCTTTATTAAGCTTAATTATTCTGTTAATAAAAATAATAAGTTTTGCTACATGGCTTGTTTCTAAAGTTATTATGGTAATATCAATAGGAGTTGCATCTATACATTGTTATCAAATTTATATTGGACAACCTAAAGATTACAGGATATTTGCTATATGTATATTAGGAGTAGCATTAGCTTTAATATTACCTTTTATTGTAAAAGTACTACCAAAACCATTAGAAGGATTAAATAATAGTCTTAAAGATTTTGTTATGGATAGGTAAAATAATTATATAAAAATTTATTTATAAAGAAAAGAGAGCTTTTAATATAAGAATTGCTCTCTTTTTTATACTATCAGGAAATTATATATTTTGAAAACTGTGGATAACTTGCTAAGTTAATAATAAAGATTAATAAAAGAAACAAGTTTAGGAATTTTCTTTCCTTCAATCTCCTTTTTTATTTTACAAGTAACTTAAGCTCAACAGTAAAGAAATAAGTTTAAAAATTTTCTTAATTTATGCTTATATATTACCATAAAATTGATAATTTTTCAAGTCTTGTATAGTATAAATCTAAGATGTAAAATACTAAATACACTGATTTGGAAGGAGTAGATGGTATGGATAATGAGCTATTAGTTCAATCATTAATTAATATAAAAAAAGAAGAAAATCTAAAGTCAATAATATGTTGTAATGAAATTAGTAAAAAATTTGGTTTAATATTAAGTGAAAAAGATGCAGAAGAACTTCTTATATCTAGAAAAGAAGCTTTAATTGAAGAAGGAAGAATTGAATTTAATGGTGGTATTTTAGAAAAGCTTATATATGAATTTTGTGATTCTCCATATATTTATCAGAAAAATTATTTAGAAACTCTTCAAGGGCTTCAAGAAGCTTTTTATAGATTTAAAAATGAATCCTTAGATGAACTTAGTGATGATGAGCTTATTCAATTAATGAAAAAATATTTTAATGAAGAGTGCATGGGAGATTTAGAGTATTTAGAAGGAACATTTTTAGATTTATATTGTAGAGAACTTAGAAAAGGAATTTATTAAAAGGAGAATTTTATGAATAATGATATAATATCTTTATTAGGAGAAAGAGTAGAAAAATTCACCATGAGAGATAGTACTTCTGTAACTAAAGAAACAGCAGAAAGAATACTTGGTTCTATTTTATATTGTATAAAAAGTGATTCAAATAATACTATAAAAAATTCAACCTTAGATAAAAGTCTTATTAAAGAGGAAAATTTAGATATAAGAACAGCTTTTTATAATGGATTATTAATAAAAAAAGAAAAAATAAAAAAGGCAAAGATTCTTTGTGAGAATATAAAAAGAGAGTTTTGTTTTATAGATAATTGTTATTACAAAGATATAATATGGAAGGGAATGGATGCCTTTTTTAAAAACTATGATGTGGAATTTAATCCTCAGTATAATGTTTTGACATTAGACTATCCTTTATATATTGAAATTGAAAATTTATCAGGAATAGATTTGATATATGAATATCTTAAAAGATTTTATATAGAAGAAAGATTTTTAAAAAAGTTTGAAATTTATGTAATTGAAGAGGTTTTAAGAGGATATAATGATAATTTTAATAATCTTGTAATAAATATATGTAAAATCATATTAAGGAATGCTATTATATGTAAGATTTTGAATAAGAATATTTATGAGTTGGATGTTAAAGAAATAGATATTGATAGAATAAAAAAATATATAGAGAATAATACTCAAGAAGAAATGGTAAGACTTATTGATGAAAAATTAAAATCACTATTAAAAGAATTATTTCTTGAAGAAGAGGTATTTTATACTTATTTTAAATTAGATATAAAAGAGTTTGTAAAAGAATTATATTTATATAAAGAGCAAAATTTATTAAATCTAGTGATTTCATTAAGAAAGAAATATACTTTTAAAGAGAAAGAACATTTTCAAGATGGTGATTTAATTGATGATAATATTCTTAGAAAAATAATTGATGAAATAAACGAATGTCGTTTTTTATATGATAAAATAGAAATAGTAAAAAGAAATATTAAAAGTCTCAGAGATTTAAAAGAATTGTTAAATGAATGTTTTTATGAAAATGAATTTAAATATGTTTTTGATATGCTTTCTAATGAAGAAATAAATGTTATGCTTAAAGATATTAAAGAAAAGAAAGCTTTTCAAGAATATTTATGTGAATGGGAAGAAGCTTTGATAAAATATGTTAAGAATAAAGGGGATAGGTAATTATGGAATTATGGGACATTTATGATGAATTTAGAACTCCAAAGGGATATATTCATGAAAGGGGAAAACACATTGAAAAGGGAGATTATCATTTAGTTATCCATGTATGGATAGTAAATGATAAGGGACAATATTTAATACAAAGAAGACAGCCTTGGAAGCATGGCTGGCCTAATATGTGGGATTGTGCAGCAGGTGGCTCTGCTTTAAGGGGAGAAAATACAAAAGAAGCAGCTATACGTGAAATTAAAGAAGAGATAGGTATAGATTTAGATGAAGAAAATATGGAAAAGTTGTTTAGCCTTAAATTTTCAAAGGGATTTGATGATATATGGTTTGTTAAGCAGAATGTAGATATAGATAAAACTATTCTTCAATATGAAGAGGTAGCAGAAGTAAAATGGGCAGAAAAAGAAGAAATTAAAAAGATGGTTCAAGATGGAAGTTTTATACCTTTTAAATATTTAGATACTTTATTTGAAGTAATTGAATCTAAGGTTCAAATAAAAAAAGCAAATAAAAGTGAATGGAAAGAGCTTTTAGAGCTTCAAAAAAAAGTTTTTATGTCACTTTATAAAAAATATGAGGATAATGAAACAACACCTGTATTTGAATCA
>ONGV01000299.1 GCA_900317445.1 uncultured Eubacteriales bacterium
GGCATATTAAAACAAAAAAATTAATATACCTTTTACTTATTATTTTTCTTTTATTTTAGTTATAAGATTAGAATTTATATATTCAGACTTTGAAAAACCTTTTTTAAAATATCTAATTTGCTTATATTTTACACCTTCCATCTCAAAATCTAAAATATCTATTCTATCTCCCTTAAATACTAAAGGTTCTTTTTTTCCTTTAACAGTTATCTGTACTTCCATACTATTCCTCTCTCTAAGCAAAGTTTTTTAATATTTAGTTTCCTGTTGGAATAAATGGTCTTATTGAACTTGCTACTGAACTTATAGGCATTGTTTGAAGATATATCTTTCCTGGTCCTGTTACCTTTGTATTAAAAAGACCTTCCCCACCTAAAAATTTATTTTTAATACCTGGTACAGATTCTATTTCTATACTACAACTACCAGACATTGCAGCTAAATAACCTGTATCTATTATCATAGATTCTCCATATCCTAATTCATAAGTTTCAATATGTCCATCAAATTCTACAAAAGCTATACCATTACCTGATAACTTTTGCATTATAAAGCCTTCTCCTCCAAAAAATCCTGCTCCAATCTTTTTTTGAAAATATACAGAAAGATTAACTCCTGCTTCAGAGGCTAAAAATCCTGACTTTTGTACTATAATTTCATTTCCTGCTGAAATTTCAAATGCTAATATATCTCCTGGAAAACTTGATGCAAAAGCTATCATTCCAGCCTTTCCTTGAGCTGTATATCTATTTTGAAACATTGCTTCTCCAGAAAACATTCTTCCAAAGGCCTTTCCTATTCCTCCATTAGTGGTTGTTTCCATCTTCATATTAGGACTCATCCAACACATAGACCCTTTTTCTGTAATTAATGTTTCATTAGCTTCTACCTCACATACAACAACTGGAAGAGGTGCTCCTTTAATTTCATATCTCATATTATCATCTCCCATTAAAATACTTACCAATTATAAATTACTATATTTAGAATACTCAGTCAATTATTAGTTCTACATTTTTTTGTAAATATAATATTTTAAATCAATATTTACTTATTCTTTTTATATTCATCTATTTTCTTAGCTAAATCCTCTAAATATTCATATCTTTCATATTTATATAAAAGCTCCTCTTCTGTTTTTTCTTTTGCCTCTACAAGCTCTTGAAGCTTTCCATAACTTGATGAATTTTTAACCATTTCTTCTTCTAGTTTTGATATTTTTTCCTCAAGCTTTAATATATCCTCTTCTATTGTTTCATATTCCTTAGCTTCCTTAAAAGAAAATTTAGGTCTTGTGTCTTTATTTTTTACTCTTTGTACTTCATTTCTTTTTTCTTTTTTCTTTTCATCCTTTTCTACTTCCTCAACTACTTTAGAAATTTGATAATCACTAAAGTTTCCATGATAAGGCTTTATAAGTCCATTTCCTTCATAAGAGAAAATCTTATTACATATTCTATCTAGAAAATATCTATCATGGGATACAACTACAACAACCCCTAAAAAATTATCTAAAAAGTCTTCTAAAATAGTTAATGTATTAATATCTAAGTCATTTGTAGGCTCATCTAATAAAAGTACATTAGGGGATTCCATTAAAACTCTTAAAAGATGAAGTCTTCTCCTTTCTCCTCCTGAAAGCTTTTCTATTTTAGAGTATTGAAGAGTTCCATCAAAAAGAAATCTTTCGCATAAAGTAGATGCTGTTATTTTGCTTCCATCAGCTACTGGAATAACCTCTCCACCTTCTTTTATATAATCTATAGCCTTCATATTAGGGTCCATACTGCTATTATCTTGGGCAAAACATCCTATTTTAACTGTTTCTCCTACTTCTATTGAACCTGAATCTGGCATAAGTTTTCCTCTTAATATATTTATAAGAGTAGTTTTTCCGGCTCCATTTTCTCCTACAATACCAATTCTATCTGTTTTAGTAAAAATGTAGCTAAAATCCTTTATAAGTGTTTTATCTTTAAAAGACTTTGATATATTATCTATTTCTATTATTTTCTTTCCAAGTCTTGTTCCTATAAAAGATATTTCTAAATTTTCCTGTGGTTTTACATATTCTCTATTTACTAATTCATCAAATCTTTGAAGTCTTGCCTTTTGCTTTGTGGTTCTAGCCTTTGCCCCTCTTCTTACCCATTTAAGTTCATTTCTTATTAAAGACTGTCTTTTATCTTCTAAAGCTTGCTCTAGCTGTAATCTTTCCATTTTCTTTTCTAAAAAGCTAGTATAATTTCCTTCATAAGAATACATTACTCCTCTATCTAACTCTAAAATTTTATTTGTAACTCTATCTAAAAAATATCTGTCATGGGTAATCATTAAAAGAGCACCCTTTCTAGAATTTAAATACTCCTCAAGCCATTCTATTGATTCTGAATCAAGATGGTTTGTAGGCTCATCTAATATTAATAATTCACAGGGAGAAATAAGGGCTGATGCAAGGGCTACTCTCTTTTTCTGTCCTCCTGAAAGATTTTTTATTTTTTCATCATAATTTTTTATTCCAAGCTTATTTAAAATACTTTTAGCTTCACTTTCTAAGGCCCATAAATTTAAATCATCTATTTCCTGTTGAAGTTTTAAAAGCCTTTCATTTAATTCTTCATTTCCACCTAAAGATATTTTTTCAACTAAATCCTCATATTCTTTTAGGATTTTCATTTCTCTAGTTTCTCCTCTAAATATCTGCTCTAAAATAGTTGCATCCTCTTTAAAATTCTGATTTTGAGAAAGATATTCTATCCTAACATTTTTTCCTTTAACAACAGTTCCTTCAAAAAATTCATCAAATCCTGCAACAATCTTTAAAAAAGTAGATTTTCCCGCTCCATTTACACCAATAAGACCAACCTTATCTCCTTCATTTATTCCTAAAGAAACATCCTTTAAAAGATTTTTCTCACTATAACTTTTACTTATATGTTCTAATGTAATTAAATTCATAACAATCCTCTCTTTATTTTACTTTAACTTATTCTATTAAAACATTTTTTTAATAAATCTACAAGAATTCTCTTTGTTATAAATTTTCTATACATAAAAATAAGTTGCTATATTAAGTTAATATAACAACTTTATTTTTTATAAACTTAAAGTTCTTTCTATCTTTTTAAATGCTATTTCTTTTTTAAGAATGCAATTTTCTTTATCAATTTCTATTTTATAAATATTAGGGCATCCTTCTTCTCTCCATTTTTTCATATACTTTGCATTAATTTCAGTTTTATAATAATATCTTTCATCATATTCATCAGAAAATTCAAAGTACTTAACAATAGATTTTTTATCAAGGTTTATTTCTTCTAATTTTAAATTTTTAAAAATAGGTTCAAAAAATCTTATTGGAATTTCATAATTATACCTTCCCTTTATAGCTTTTCCTTCTAGTAATGCTCTTTTTAAAAATCTATAATTATCTATTTCCTCTTTTTTTATGTTAAGCTTAAATACTGGCTCATCTTTTTTGTTTTTTTCCAGCTTTATTTTTACCATTTTTCTCTTTCTCCATAAATAATGAATCTAGCCCTAAAAATATAAATGCAATAAAAGCACATATAACAACTACTTTTACCATTTTTTCATTTTCTATCTTAACTTTAAAAGATAGAGAGACTATTATGTACGCTACTGCTGCTGTTACTCCAGTTCCAAATAAGTGAACTATTATACCACGGCCATTTTTTTTACATATAGACTTTTTTAAAGTTACTAATTCTCGTAAAAATAATACTACTAAAGCTATGTTTAATATTATTGTGACTATTGACATTTATTTTGTTCCGTTACTGAAAACTTATAAAAATCTATAAAAAATTATAAACTTATGTTCCATTCCTTCTTCAACGTATCTGCTTTTGCTATAAAAGCTACTTGCATTTGGTATAATACTCTAAAGGCGTAAATTCCCGACTAACGTATCGGTACATATCAATAGTGTTGTTTAAATAACTAAGCTATTGATTTACCATAGTTATATAAATTTATAGTTGCATTCTTATCTCTATCAATCACAGTATTACAGTTGTCACATTTATAAACCCTGTCACTAAGTTTTAAGTCTTTCTTTATCATTCCACAACATGAGCATACTTTACTACTTGCGTAAAATCTATCTGCAATTATGAATTTGATATTATTCCATGATGATTTATATTCTATTTGCCTATAAAATTCATAAAAGCACTGCTCTACTACTGCTTTTGATAAATGCTTATTCTTCATCATACCTTTTACATTTAAATCTTCTAAAACGATAAACTTTGGTTTTCGGTTTATTATTTCAGTAGTTGTTTGATGTAAATATTCATGGCGAATATCTGTTAATCTATGATTAAGTTTTAATAATTTCTTTTCAGCTTTTATAATGTTACTTGTTTTACAGTAAGTATCTCCTTTCTTATTTATTAGATATTTTTTAGATATCTGACGCTGTAACCTGCGTTTTTTCTTTTTTAATTTTCTTATTTTTTGTGTTTTATTTATATTTTTATAAGGCTTAGCAATATCACTACATATTGCTAAATCCTTAATTCCTAAATCTATTCCTATACCATCATTAACTGGTATTTCCTTACTATCAGGACATTCAATACCAATACTAATCCACCAGTTAATACCATCAAATGTTATTCTCGGATTAATATACTTAGTATCTATAGGTATTCTATTTCTTTCAGCAAGTCTTATCCAGTTAAGTTTTTGTCTATTTTTCTTTCTACTTAACGTTATTTTTTCAAGTTTAACAGTTTTATCTATAAACTGAATTTTATAAGTATCTATATAAAAACTGGGTTTGCATTTTCTTTTGCTTTTAAATTTAGGAAAAGCAGATTGACCTTTGAAAAATCTTTTATAAGCTAAACAAGCGTCTTTTATTGCCTGTTTAGCTATATTGTTAGAATAATCATTAAGCCATCTATATCCTTTTGTAGATTTCAATTTAGTGAATTCTTTTCTTAAATCATAATCAGATAAAAAAGTACCACCATTTTTATAATTTTCCTGTTCTCTGCTTAATACCCAGTTATAAGCGAAACGGGCTACGCCTGCCGATTGAAATAGTTTAGACTTCTGTTTGTTGTTAGGAATTAGCATTATCTTTAATGTCTTTATCATCCTTAATCATCTCCTTAGCTTTATTATTAGCTCTTTTACCTTTTTTTATTTATTTGTTTTTCTAACTTTAAACCTAAAAAATGATTAAGTTGTTTTTGAGAATAATATCTTGTTCCACCTTGTGTTACATGAGATGACTTTAATATATTTTGCTTATCCTAATTCCTAAGGGTTTGAATAGTCTTTCCTATTCTGTTTGTAAATTCTCCTATTGAGTAATATTTCAAAACTTATCACCTCAATAGTATTATATAATAAATAGAAATATATTTTTATATATTATTTTTTACTGTTAAAAGCCTCCTGCTATTTTAATATAAGTTCTACTGGGCAATGGTCTGAACCCATAATATCACTTAAAATATCAGCACTCTTTAGTTTATCCTTTAAAGCTTCAGATACTAAAAAATAGTCAATTCTCCATCCAGCATTCTTTTTTCTAGCACTAAATCTATAAGACCACCAAGAATATTTTCCTTCTTCATTTGGATAAAAATATCTAAATGTATCTATAAAGCCATCATTTAAAAGTTCTGTGAATTTTTCTCTTTCTTCATCTGTAAAGCCTGCATTTTTTCTGTTGGTTTTAGGATTTTTTAAATCAATTTCTTTGTGAGCTACATTTAAATCTCCACATATAACAACTGGCTTCTTTTTTTCAAGTTCTTTTATGTAAGCCTTAAAATCTTTTTCCCATTTCATTCTATAATCTAATCTTGCAAGTTCTGTTTGGGAATTTGGAGTATATACTGTAACTAAATAATAATTTTCAAATTCTAAAGTTATTACTCTTCCTTCTTTATCATGTTCTTCTATTCCTATTCCTTTAGTTACTGAAATAGGTTTAATTTTTGTAAATATAGCTGTTCCTGAATATCCTTTTTTCTCTGCATAATTCCAATACATTTCATACCCTGGAAGATTTAAATCTATTTGTCCTTCTTGAAGTTTAGTTTCTTGAATACAAAATATATCTGCATTAATTTCATTAAAAATATCTACAAATCCTTTTTTATAAATAGCTCTTAAACCATTTACATTCCATGAAATCATTTTTGTCATAGGTTTTTCCTCCATACTCATAATATAAAGAATTATATCATACCTTATATTACAGTTCAAAAATAAATAAATTACAATTTAGTAATATATTTATAACCTTAGTATTTTATAACCAACAATTTTTTTATATCTATTAATTTATTTCTTAAATTTATATTTGTTTTTAAAATAAGAAAGGACTGAAAATAATGATTATTAATCATAATTAACAGTCCTTTTTATGTATTAACTAGTTTTTAAATGAATGTATTGGAGCTGGAATTCTTCCACCTCTTGCAATGAATTTTTCTGATGAATTTTCATTTACTTTCATTACAGGAGCTCTTCCTAAAAGTCCTCCAAATTCAACCATATCTCCAACCTTACATCCTGGAGCTGGAATAATTCTAACTGCTGTAGTTTTATTGTTAATAACTCCAATAGCTGCTTCATCTGCTATCATAGCTGATAAAGTAGAAGCTGGAGTATCTCCTGGAACTGCAATCATATCAAGACCTACTGAACATACACATGTCATAGCTTCAAGCTTTTCTAGGTTTAATGAATTATTTAAAACTGCATCTATCATTCCTGCATCTTCTGAAACTGGAATGAAAGCACCACTTA
>ONGV01000147.1 GCA_900317445.1 uncultured Eubacteriales bacterium
TATAATTATATTATATGAGTAAATGTGAGGTGTAAGCTATATGATAAAGGTTACAGTTAAGATAAATGGAAGAGAGTATAATTTAAAGGGAAATGATAATGAAGAATATTTAAAGAATGTTTCAAGTTTTGTTGACGGAAAAATAAAACAAATAAAAGCTAATAATGGTGTTTTAAGTTCTGTAGATGCAAGTGTTCTTGCAGCTATTAATATTGCAGATGAGTTATATAGAACAGATTCTGAAGCTGATGAACTTTCAAGTAGAAATAAAATTGTAGAGGAAAAGTGTCAAAAGCTTGAGGAAGAAACAAAAAGACTTAGAGATAGATGTGAAGTTTTATTAGTTGAAAAAGAAGGTTATGATGATAAAAGGGAAGAAGTTAAAAAAGAACTTACAGAAAGAATAAATTCTTTAAAAGATGAGAATAATAAATTAATAGGAAAGAACAATGAACTAACAAGAACATATGAAAAAACTTTTAAAGAAAATGAAGAATTAAAAAGAATTCATGATAGAAATAAATCTGAAGTAAATGAAGCAAATGCAATAAAGTCTGATTTAAGAAAAGAAATTGAAGCTAAAGAAAAGGAATATAATGAATTAAAAAAAGAAAATGAAAGACTCTTAAATGAAAATAAAGAAATAAAAAAGCTAAATGAGAAAAGCAAAATAGAGTTAAATCAAGCTAAAAATCTAAATGAAGGTTTAGCAAAGGAAATTTCAACTTCAAAAGAAAACATAAATAAATATGTAAAAGAAATAGAAAGTTTAAAAAATGAAAATTTAGAAGCTAAAAAGTTAAATGAAAAGCTAAAATTAGATTTAGATAAAGTAAGCACATTAAAAGCTTCCTTATCTAGAGAAGTAACAAGTGAAAAAGATAAAAATTTAAGCAATTTAAGAAAGATTGAAGAATTAAATAAAGAAGTTCAAAAAGCTAAAGATATAAGTGAAAAAAATAAAATAGAAATAAATCAATCAAATAATTTAAGAAAAGCCTTAGCAGAGGAGATTAAAAAGCTTAAAGAAGAAAAAATAGATTTAGAAGAAAAAGTTAAAAATGTAGAAAATGAAAAATTAGAAATTAAGAAAATAAGTGAAAAAACAAAGCTTGAGCTTAATCAAACTAATAATGTAAGAGATGGCTTAATAAAAGAAATTAAAAATCTTACTGAATCTAACAATAAATTAGATAAAGAAGTTAATAATTTAAAAGAAGAAAAGAATAATTTAACAAAAGAAATAGAAAAGATTAATTTAGAAAGTAATGATTTTAAAGAAAAGTATGAAAACAGCAAAGAAAAGTTAGAACAAGCAAATAGTTTAAGAGGTGTTTTAGCAAAGGAAATAACTGATGTAAAAGATAAAAATAAGGAATTAAATAAAGAAATTGAGGAAGTTAAAATTGAAAATAACAATTTAAAAGATAAAATTCAAGAAGCTGAAGATAAAGAAAAAAATATTAAAAATGAATTAGAAGAATTAGTTTCAAGTAAAGAAATAGTAGAAGGTAAATTTAAAGAATCTCAAGAAAAAGAAGAAAACTTAACAAAAGAAATTAATATATTAAAAGAAAAGGAAGCACAATTAAATAAAGAAGTATATAAAATAAGTAAAGTAAAAGAAAGTTTAGAGGAAAAAATATACGAGGTAAATGTAGAAAAAGAAGAACTTGTAAAGAAGATAGATTTAAAAAATAAGGTTATTGATAATGGAAAAGATTCAACTAAAGAATTAAGAAGTGCAAAATATAAAATTATGGAACTTGAAAATAAATTACTAGAAACTCAAATTCAGTTAGCTAAGCTAAAAAAAGCACAAAATCCTTTAAGAAAAAAATAAATTTAGAGGCTTAAGTTAAGCCTCTTATTTATTTTATTAAAAGATTTGTATATAATTTAAATAGAGAATTGACTTTTAAAAAGTAAAAATTAAAATTTTAGCTATTTAAAAGAAAACTTAGGAGATATAGAAAAAATGAGAAAAGTAGAATTATTAGCACCAGCTGGAAGTATAGAAAGTCTTTATGCAGCTATAAATAATGGTGCAGATGCAGTTTATTTAGGAGGAAGTAAGTTCTCAGCTAGAGCTTATGCATCAAATTTTGATAATGAAACTATGAAAAAGGCTGTAGATTATTGCCACAGCTATGGTGTTAAGATATATGTAACAATGAATACCTTACTTAAAGAAAAGGAACTTAATGAAGCCATTAAATATGTAGGATATTTATATGAGATAGGTGTAGATGCCCTTATTGTTCAAGATTTAGGCTTAGTTAATCTTATACAAGAAAAATATAGTGATTTTGAAATACATGCATCAACACAAGTTACAATACATAATGGAGAAGGAGCTATTTATTTTAAAGAAAAAGGTTTTACAAGAATAGTTTTATCTAGAGAACTTTCTTTAGAAGAAATAAAACATATTTCAAAGGATTTAAATATTGAAACAGAAATGTTTATTCATGGAGCTTTATGTGTATGTTATTCAGGTCAATGTCTTATGAGTTCTATGATAGGTGGAAGAAGTGGAAATAGAGGAAGGTGTGCTCAGCCTTGTAGAATGGAATATACCTTAAAGTCTAATAACATGGGGGAGAAAAAAGCCTATCTTTTAAGTCCTAAAGATATGTGTACAATAGAAAATATTAAAGACATTATAGACTCAGGAGCATATTCTTTAAAGGTTGAAGGAAGAATGAAAAGACCAGAATATGTAGCTGGAGTGGTAGAGAATTATAGAAAAGCAATAGATAAAGAATACTATAATAAAAAATTTAATGTTCAAGAAGGAAAAAAGGTATTACTTCAATTATTTAATAGAGAAGGCTTTTCTACTGCTTATTTAAGAAAAAATATAGGAAAAGATATGATGAGCTATAAATTTCCTAAAAATACTGGAGTAGAAATAGGTAAAGTATTAGATAATGGAGAAGTTATATTAAAAGAAAGCTTATCCCTTGGAGATGGAATAAGATTTAAAGATAAGGGCTTTACTTTAAGTAAAATATTAAAAAATAAACAAGAAGTAAAAAAAGCAGAGATAGGAGATAGAGTAACCTTATTTCCTAAGGAATATAAAAAGGGAGAAATATTATATAGAACTTCAAGTAAAGAGCTTTTTTTAAGTTTAGAAGAAAGTATAAAGCCTTATATGAAAAAAATATCTTTAAGAGGAGAGGTAGATTTTAAGGTTAATTTTAAAATAAAGCTTAAAACTTCATTTATGGGTAAAATCTATGAAGTTGAAGGGGATATAGTAGAGAAAGCTTCTAATAAGCCTTTAGATAAAGAAAGAATAATTAATGCATTAAAAAAATCAGGAGAGTATCCATATAAGCTTGAAAATATAGAGTTTTCAGCCTTTGAGGAAGGATTTATAAAAATAGCTTCTCTTAATAATTTAAGAAGAGAGCTTTTTGATAAAATTTTAAAAGATGTTACTTCAAAATATAGAAGAAAAAGAAATATAAAAGAAACTTTAAAAAAGGATATTAATTTAAAAGAAAATAAAGAACTTTCTATATTATATACTTGTTGTACTAAAGAGCAGTTAAAGGCTTTAGGAGAATTAAAGGTAAAAAATATTGGAGTTGATTTATCTTTAAAAAGTAAGGATAGAATATCTTTAAAGGATTTAGAAGAATATAAAGATTTAAATTTATATATTTTAACTCCAGAAATAATAAAGGAAGAATTTGATTTAGTAGTTGAAGAAATAGAAAAAGCTTCAAAATACATAAAAGGAGTTATAACATCTAATGCAGGAATTATAAATAAATTTAAAGATAAACTATATTTAATTGGAGATTATAAACTTAATATATTTAACTCTAAAGCATTAGAATTTTATAGAGAAGATTTAAATAATGTTTCTTTAAGCCTTGAACTTAATAGAAAAGAAATAAAAGAAATAGGTGATAAAAGAGCAGCATTATGTGGAATATATGGGAAAACTGAACTTATGGTAAGTGAGTATTGTCCTATAGGAAGTAGCTTTGGAGGAAAGTGTAAGGATAAAGATTGTAATGGAGCTTGCATGAAAGATAGCTTTACACTTATTGATAGAATGAATGAAGGCTTTAAAGTTATGACAGATAAATATTGTAGAAGTCATATATTAAATTCTCTTCCTTTAAATCTTATTGATGAAATTAAGGATTTAAAAGCTATTGGAATAAATGAATTTAGAGTTGATTTTAAAGATGAAAGTGAAAATGATGTTATAGAAATAGTAAATGAAATAAAGGGAGTTAAAAAGGTAGAAGGGAAGAAATTTACTAAGGGTCATTATAAAAGAGGTGTAGAATAAAATGAATGAAAAATCATTAAATACTTTAGAATTTTATAAAATAAGAGAAAAATTAGAAAAATATGCAGTTACAGCTGGTGGTAAAGAACAAGCAAGAAATCTATCACCTTATGGTTCTATATATGAAGTAAAAAATGCTTTAGAAGAAACTAAAGAAGCCTATGATATATTAATAAAAAAAGGGAATCCTCCTTTTGAAGGGCTTTATGATATTAAAGAAGCCTTAGAAAGGGCAAAAAAAGGAGGAACTCTTTCTTTAGCTCAACTTCTTTATGTAGGTAATATGCTTAGGTGTACAGAAAGGGTAAAGGAGTATTTAGCTAGAAGAGATGAAGAAGAAAGCTTTCCAAAGCTTGAGGATTTAGCTTATATTTTAACTCCAATAAAAAATCTTCAACTTGAAATAGAGAAATCAATAGTTTCAGAAGAGGAAGTTGCAGATAAGGCAAGTGGAACTTTATATAATATAAGAAGAACTTTAAAGGAAAAAAACTCCTCTGTTAGAGAAAAAATTAATAGTATTGTTAGAAGTAATGCAAAATATCTTCAAGATGCTATTTATACAATGAGAGGAGATAGATATGTTCTTCCTGTTAAAGCTGAATATAGAGGAGCAGTTCCAGGACTTGTTCATGACCAAAGTTCAACAGGTGCAACTCTTTTTATAGAACCTATGAGTCTTGTAAATCTTAATAATGAAATAAAAGAATTAAAGCTTAAAGAACAAGCAGAAATAGAAAGAATTATATGGACACTTTCTGCTAAGGTTAAGGATAATATTAAAATTTTAAATAGCAATATGAAAATTTTAAGAGAAATAGATTTTATATTTGCAAAGGGAAAATATGCTTCATCAATAAATGGAATAATGCCTATGGTAACTGATGATGGTTCCTTTGATTTAATTGAGGTAAAGCATCCATTAATAGACCCTTTAAAGGTTGTACCTTCAGATATTTATTTAGGAAAAGACTTTAATGTAATAATGATTACAGGACCTAATACAGGTGGTAAGACTGTAACAATAAAAACAGTTGGCTTAACTCATATTATGGCAATGAGTGGACTTTTAATATGTGCAAAAGAAGGTTCTAAAATAAGCTTTTATAAAGAAATTTTTGCAGACATTGGAGATGAACAAAGTATAGAACAAAGTCTTTCAACTTTTTCATCCCATATGACAAAAACAGTTTCAATAATGGAAAAAGCAGATGAAGATTCTTTAGTTTTATTTGATGAATTAGGTGCAGGAACAGACCCTACAGAAGGAGCAGCCCTTGCAATTGCAATTATAGAAACATTAAGGGAAAGAAAAACAAAGGTAATTGCTACAACTCACTATAGTGAACTAAAGGGATATGCTTTAAGAACTGCTGGAGTTGAAAATGCTTCAGTTGAATTTGATGTAGAAACACTAAAACCAACTTATAGACTTTTAATAGGAGTACCTGGAAAATCTAATGCCTTTGAAATAAGTAGAAGACTTGGTTTACCTAATTATATTATAGAAAGAGCTAAAGATAATATATCTAAAGATAATTTACAATTTGAAGATTTAATAAGAGACCTTCAAGAACAAAGTATAAGAGCAAATAAAGATGCAAGAGAAGCTGAAATGTTAAAAAAGGAAGTAGAAAAATCTAAAGCTTTATATGAAGAGAAGTTAAAGCGTCTTGAGATAACAAGAGATAAAGCTTATAATGAGGCAAGAATTGAAGCTAAAAAAATTGTTTCTGAAGCAAAGGATGAGGCTGATGAAATTTTAAAAGCCATGAGAGAACTTGAAAAGCTTGGAATAGCTGAAGGTGGAAGAAAGAGACTTGAAGAGGAAAGAAAGAAACTTAAAGATTCTTTAGAAAATAAAGAAAAAGCATTAATAAAAGAAAGAGAAAATACAGGAAAGACAATTTCAAAGGTAACTTTAGGAATGGAAGCTTTCTTACCTTCATTAAATCAAAAGGTAGTAATAGTTAGTATGCCAGATAATAAAGGAGAAGTTCAAGTTGAAGCTGGTATTATGAAAATTAATGTAAAACTTAAAGACCTTAGAGTAGTTGAAGGTACAAAAGAAAATACTAAAGTTAAAAAGAAAAGAGAGCTAAAACTTAACTTAAAATCAGTAGAAAGTAGAATAGACCTTAGAGGACTTGATGCTGAAGAGGCATGTTATAGAACAGATAAATACTTAGATGAAGCTTATTTAGCTAATTTAGGAGAAGTAACTGTAGTTCATGGAAAGGGTACAGGAATCCTTAGAAAAGCAATAACAGATATGTTAAAAAGACATCCCCATGTAAAATCTTATAGACTTGGAGCTTACGGAGAAGGTGGAGATGGAGTAACTATGGTTGAATTAAAGTAGGTGAAAAAATGTATTTAATAAGTGCCTGCCTTTGTGGAGTAAATTGTAAATATAATGGTTTAAATAATTTAAATGATAAATGTCTTGAACTTTTAAGAAAGGGAGAAGCCCTTTTAGTTTGCCCAGAACAACTTGGAGGATTAAATACTCCTAGAATTCCATCAGAAATATTAGGAAATGCTAAAGATATTATAGAATTAAATAAAGGAAAAGTTATAAATAAAGAAGGAAAAGATGTTACAAAGGAATTTTTAAAGGGAGCAAAAGAAACCTTAAAAATTGCAAAAGAAAAAAAAAAAAAAAAAGCTATACTTAAAGAAAGCAGTCCTTCTTGTGGAAGGAATTTTGTTTATGATGGAAGCTTTACTGGAAATAAAATTAAAGGTAAGGGAATTACAGCATATCTTTTAGAAAAAGAAGGAATAGAGATTATATCTGAAAAAGATTTAGATTAGAAAAGAAATAATATAATTTCTTGACAGTATTAAAAGTAAAAAGGTAGAATTTATATAGCAATTAGAGAAGAAAGGAATGATTTTTTTGGAAGGAACATGGATAGAAGTTAGAGTTATTACTAAAAGTGAGGCTCTTGAACCTATTTCAGGAATATTTTATGGATTAGATTGTAAAGGGGTTGCAATAGAAGACCCTCAAGATATATTAGGAAGAGAACAAGGCCCTTTAACATGGGATTTTGCAGATATAAATGTATTAGAACATAAAGGAAAATTTGCTTTGGTTAAGGGATATTTTTCAGATGAAGATAACATAGAAGAAATAGTTAAATATGTTAAAGAAAAAGTTGAAGAAATTAAAGAACTTGGAATAGATGTTGGTGAAGGAACTGTAGAATCTGAAATTATGCATGAAGAGGATTGGGCTAATAATTGGAAGAAATATTATAAGCCAACTAAAGTTGGAGAAAAGATAGTTGTAAAACCAATATGGGAAGAATATGAACCAAAGGAAGGAGAACTTGTTTTAGAACTTGACCCAGGAATGGCATTTGGAACAGGAGAACATGAAACTACAAGAATGTGTATTCAAGCATTAGAAAAGTTTACTAAAAAAGATAGTGTAGTATTTGATGTAGGATGTGGTTCAGGAATATTAGCAATAGCTGCAGCAAAGCTTGGAGCTAAAAAAGCAATAGGAGTAGATTTAGACCCAGTGGCAGTAGAATCTGCAAAAGAAAATGTTGGTTTTAATAACTTAGATAATATAGAAATTTTAGAAGGAAATCTTATAGAAGTTATTGATGGAAAGGCAGATATTGTAGTTGCAAATATTATAGCTGAAGTTATATGCATATTAACAGAAGATGTAAGCAGAGTAATTAAGCCAGGAGGATATTTTATAACTTCAGGAATAATTCACGATAGAGTAGATATGGTTACAGATAAACTTAAAGAATGTGGATTTGAAGTTCAGACAATAAATAAAGATGGTGAATGGAACTGTATAATTGCAAAGTTAAAGTAAATTAAGGAGAAGTTTTAGATGCATAAATTTTTCACCCAAAAGGAAAATATTAATGAAACAAAAGGAAAGATATTAGGTGATGATGTTAAGCATATTTACAAGGTTTTAAGACTAAGTGAAGGAGAAAAGATAGTTTTAAATAATTGTAATGGAAAAGAATATTTATGTGAAATTTCTAATATTTCAAAAACTGAGGTTTCAGTAAATATAATAAAAGAATTAGATATAGATAATGAAAGCAATGTAAATATTTATTTATTTCAAGGTCTTCCAAAGGCTCAAAAGATGGATTTAATTGTTCAAAAGGGAACAGAACTAGGAGTTTTAAAATTTATTCCTGTTATAACAGAAAGAGTTGATGTTAAGTTAAAGGGAGATTTTAAAAAACTTGATAGACTTAACAGAATAGTATTAGAAGCAGCAAAACAAAGTAAAAGAAGTGTAATACCAAAGGTTTTAGAGCCAATAGCATTTAATGAAGTTCTTAAAAAAGTAGAAGAAATGGACTTATTTTTAGTACCCTATGAAAATGCGGAAAACTTTGGCCTTAAGGGTGTTTTAAAAGCTCTTAAGAAAGAGAATAAAATAGATAATGTTAAAAATATAGGTATAATGGTTGGCCCAGAAGGTGGCTTTGAAAAAGAAGAAATAGAAGCTTTAAAAGAAGAGGGAGCTTATATAATAACTTTAGGCAATAGAATTTTAAGAACAGAAACAGCTGGTTTTGTTTTAGCATCATTACTACAATATGAGTTTGGCGATTTAGGAGGAAATATTTAATGAAGGTTGCATTTTCTACATTAGGATGCAGAGTTAATCAATATGAATCAGAAGCAATGGCAGAAAAATTTATAAGAGAAGGATATGAAGTGGTAGATTTTTCTGAAATAGCTGATGTTTATGTTATAAATACTTGCACAGTAACAAATATGGGAGATAAAAAATCAAGACAGATTATAAGTAAGGCAAGAAGATTAAACAGTAATGCTATTATAGCTGTTGTAGGATGTTATTCTCAAATGGCTCCTAAAGAAGTATCTGAAATAGAAGGAGTAGATGTTGTATTAGGTACTAGAAATAAAGGAGATGTAGTTTACTACGTAAATAAGGCAAGAGACGAACAAAAAGTTCAAGTACATGTTGAAGGAGTTCTTAAAAATAAAAAATTTGAGGACCTTAACATAGAAGAATATCAAGATAAAACAAGAGCTTTTTTAAAGATTCAGGATGGATGTAATAGATTTTGTACTTATTGTGCAATTCCTTATGCAAGAGGGTCAGTATGCTCAAAAGAACCAAGAAAGGTTATAGATGAAGTTAAAAAGTTAGCTTCTCATGGATTTAAAGAAGTAATTTTATCAGGAATACATACAGCCTCTTATGGATTAGATTTAGATGGCAATATAACTTTAATTGATTTAATTGAAGATATAGAAAAAATTCATGGAATAGAAAGAGTTAGAATAGGTTCAATAGAACCAGCTTTCTTTACAAATGAAGTTATAGAAAAGATAAAAGGCTTTAAAAAGTTATGTCCTCATTTCCATTTATCTCTTCAAAGTGGATGTAATACTGTTTTAAAGAGAATGAATAGAAGATATACAGCTGAAGAATATGAACATATAGTTAATGTATTAAGAGACAATATAAAAGATGTTTCAATTTCAACGGATGTAATTGTAGGTTTCCCTGGAGAAACTGAAGAGGAATTTAATGAAACTTATGAGTTTTTAAAAAGAATTAAACTTACAAAAACACATATTTTCAAATATAGTCCAAGAAAAGGTACAAGAGCAGCAGAAATGAAAGGTCAAATTGATGGAAAGGTTAAAGAGGAAAGAAGTAAAGCTCTTATAGCCTTAAATGATATAAATGAAGAAAATTTCATTAAAAAGTATATAAACAAAAATGTTAAAGTTCTTTTAGAACAAGAAGTAAAGGGAAAAGAAAATATTTTTGAAGGATATACAGAAAATTATATAAAAGTTGAGGTGGAAAAACCTGAAAATATAAAATCTGGTGATATAATAGAATGTAGGATAGAAAAAGCTCACAAAGATTTTGCAGAAGGAAAGATTATGTAGGAGGATAAAAAATGGAAGATTGTATTTTTTGTAAAATAATAAAAGGGGAAATTCCAAGTAATAAAGTTTATGAAGATGATAAGGTAATAGCATTTCACGATATTAATCCTGAAGCACCTGTTCATGTTTTAGTTATACCAAAGGAACATATTGAAAGTGTAAATGCTATAAATGAAGAAAATGCTAGTATAGTAGCACATATTTTTGTTGTAATAAATAAAATAGTAAAAGAATTAGGAATAGATGAAAGTGGATATAGAATATTAACTAATACTGGAAAAGATGGAGGACAGACAGTTCCTCATATGCATTTTCACATTCTTGGTGGAAAAGAATTACCTATTAAATTAGCATAAAAATTAATTTTTAAAATATAATAATAAAAAATTAAATTTAAAATATAATTTTACAAGAGATATTGACATTATTGAGAAAATTATTGTATAATATCACGTGTGTTATTAAGCCCGTAGCTGAGTTGAATTTATAATTTTAGCTAGCGGAGGGAGGGATAATTATGTCAGAGATTAAAGTTGGAGAAAACGAAACACTTGAAAATGCGCTAAGAAGATTCAAAAAGAAGTGTGCTAGAGCTGGAGTTCTTTCAGAAGTAAGAAAGAGAGAACACTATGAAAAGCCAAGCGTTAAGAAAAAGAAGAAATCAGAAGCTGCTAGAAAAAGAAAGTTTAAGTAGGCAATTGCTTTTTGAAAGAAGGTGATAATAATGCCAACAATTAAAGAAAGACTTCAAGAAGATTGGAAGACGGCTATGAAGGCCAAAGATAAATTTAAAGCAAATGTTTTAAGTACTGCAAAGTCAGCTATATTATTAGTTGAAAAAACTGATAATAGAAAAGTTGAAGATGCAGAAGTTATAGAAATATTAGCCAAAGAAGTCAAGCAAAGAAGAGAGGCTATGCTTGAATTTGAAAAGGGAAATAGACAAGATTTAGTTGATCAGAACAAGGCTGAGATAGAGATTTTGTTAAATTACCTTCCTCAGCAGTTAAGTGAAGAAGAAATCAAAAAAATAGTAGAAGATTCAGCTATAGAATTGGGCGCAAGTAGCATTAAAGACATGGGTAAAGTTATGGCAGCAGTAAGACCTAAAACTTTAGGTAGAGCTGATGGCAAACTTGTAAGTCAACTCGTAAAAGAGTATTTAACTAATAAATAACAAAAAGGACTCCGAGGAGTTCTTTTTGTTATTTTTTTTTGCCTTAAAACATAATATACAAAGAGAAATTTTTTAGGAGTTTATTTCATGAAAAATAAATTAATTAGAGGAAAAGAATTTTTAGTTGAAAAGCTAGATATTCCAATAGATGCTATGATAGATATACCTAAAATTATACTCCTTGGAAAAGAGGAACTTACAATAGAAAATCATAAAGGAATAATAGCCTTTAGTGAAAAAGAAATAAAAGTTTTATCAAAAAGAGGAGTTATAAAAGTTCAAGGAAATAATTTTGAAATTTTTTATATAGGAAGTAATAGTTTAACAATAAATGGTGAAATAATAACAATTTCCTATGAAGGTGAAAGTATATGAAAAAAAGCATATTAAATAGAGGGAGTATAACAATAGAAATAAACTCTTTAAAACCAGAAAAAATATTAAATATTTTATGGAAAAGAGATATAGATATTATTGAGGCAAAAAAAACTAGTATAACAACAATATTTTTAACTATAAGCTACGGAAATTATAAAGAAGTTCAGGAGATAGTTGAAAATTGCAAAGGAAAAATAAAGATAATAAAAAAAACTGGAATAATATTCTTCTTAGAAAGGGTTCAAAAAGAAGTTACCCTAATTCTTGGAGGAATTTTATTTTTCATAGTATTATATATTCTCTCTACATATATCTGGGGAATAGAAATAGAAACTGAAGAAAATCTTCCACCTTATGAAGTGAGAAAAGAATTAGCTTTAATAGGAATAAAACCAGGAGTAGCTAAAAAGTATATAGATGTAGATGCTGTTGAAAGAAAACTTTCAAGTAATGATGATAATATATTATGGTTAAGAGTAAGAATAGAAGGTTCTATATTAAAAGTTGTTGTAAAAGAAAAGGTAACTCCTCCTAAAATAAAAACTGATGAAATATTAGGTAGTTGTATAGCTTCAAGATATGGAGAGGTAAAAAGAATATTTATAGAATCAGGAAGTGCAAATGTAACAGTAGGAGATATAGTTAATGAAGGGGATATTCTTATTAATGGAATTCAAGGAAAGGAGGGAGTTGAGTTTGAGACTCCAGCTAAAGGAACTGTAATTGCAAATACTTTTTATGAGAAGGAAATGGAAGTTCAAATATCAGGAAAGAAATTAGTGAGAGGAGAGGGAAAACTTAAAGATATATATTTAAATTTCTTTGGAAAGAAAATTTATCTAAAAAAGGCTATAAATAAATTTAAGTATTATGATAAAATAGAAAGTAATAAAGGGATAATTAATACCATAATTTATTTTGAAAGAAAGGAAGAAGAAATAAATATAGATAAAGAAGTAGCAATTCAAAAAGCAGCAGAAAAGTTAGAGGAATCTTTAACTAAAGAATTAACTAATGATGGGAAAATTATAGATAGAAAAATAGAAACAGAAGAAATAGATGGTGAAAGAATAATGGTAAAAGTAAATTTTGTTGTAGAACAAAATATTGCTAAAGAATCAACAGAATAAAGTTTTAAAATTAAGAAGGTGAAACAATGGATAGTGAAACAAGTGGTAAAAAAATAAATGTTATAAGAGATAAATCTCAAAGAATGCTTATATTAACATTAACATTTGTTCTTACCTATTTTTTAATTATAGTAGCTATTTCCCCTAAAAAATATGACTTAAAGGTTGGAGATATAGCACAATCAGATATAAAAGCTTCAAGAGAAACTGTAGATGAAGCTGCATCTAAAGAAGTATTAAATGAAGCCTTAAAAAATGTAGATAAACAATATACTCAAAAAAGTGAAGTAAAGACAAATGTTGAAAATGAGGTTAAAGACTTATTTCAAAAGATTATTGAGTTAACTTCATCTCAAAAAGATATAAAAAATAAAGTGAAAGAATTAACTAGCTATAATAAATTTTCCTTAAGTGAACATGATGCTACTACATTATTAAGTTTAAATAGTGATACATTAAAGAATCTTCAATGGGAGATATTAGATGTATTAAATACAGTTTATGAAACAAATATACAAGATGGAAATGAGGAAAGTTTGTTAGCTGCACAACAAACAGCTAATTCTGAAATAGATAAGCTTAATTTAGATTCTTCCTATGAAAGCATAATAAGAAATATTGTTTTAGATGAAATAAAACCTAATTTATTTTATGATGAAGAAAAGACAAATGAAAAAATAGAACAGGTTAAAAAGAATACAGAAAAAGTAATAATTAAAAAGAATCAAATAATAGTTAAAGAAGGAGAACCTATTACAGAAGGACAAATTCAAATTCTTAAAGAACTTGGAATTATAGATGAAGGTAAAACAGGAAGCTTACTTTTATTATATATTTTAACAGCTATGTTTGTTGGTATTGTTTTGTATCTTCAATATACATATGTTAAGAAAAATCATAAAGAAATTTATGAAGATAATAAAAAACTTATATTAATGTGTTTATTAAATGTAAGCTATTTAGTTTTAGCAAGTGGAGTTAAGTATATATCTCCTTATTTAATTCCTATGGTTTGTACACCTTTATTATTGAGTATGTTAATTAACCATAAAGTTTCTTTAGTTTTAAGCTCATATAATGTTATACTACTTGGTGCATTAATAGAATTTGATCCACAGGTTATATTATTAGCATTTATAAGTACAATTTTAAGCTCTACTATATTAAGAAAAATGCAACAAAGAAATGATATAATATATGCTACACTTGGAATAGGATTATTATGTGGAGTATTAAATTTTCTTATAGGAAATATGGTGTCAATTAATATTAAAGAGGTTATTATAAATAGCTTATTAACTATTGTTGGAGTGTTATTATCTGGAGTATTAACAATAGGAATACTTCCATTTTTAGAAAATACTTTTGATGTTGTTACCACATTAAAGTTATTAGAACTTAGTAATCCTAACAGTCCATTATTAAGAAAGCTTCTTATGGAATCACCAGGAACATACCATCATAGTATGCTTGTTGCAAATTTAGCTGAAATGGCAGCAGAAGAGGTAGGGGCAAATCCAGTTGTTACTCGTATAGGTGCCTATTATCATGATGTTGGAAAAACTTCAAGACCATACTTTTTTAAAGAAAATCAAATTGGAAATGAAAATCCTCATGATAAAATAACAGCTGCTTTAAGTGCAAGAATAATAATATCTCATGTTAAAGATGGAGTAGAATTAGCTAAAGAATATAAATTACCTAAAATAATTCAAGATATAATAGCAGAACATCATGGAACTACTTTTGTTAAATATTTTTATATAACAGAAAAAAATAATTCTGACGACCCTGATAGTATTAATGAAGATGATTATAAATATCCAGGACCAATTCCAAGTACAAAGGAATCTGGAATAATAATGCTTGCAGATTCAGTAGAAGCTGCTGTAAGGTCAATAACAGAACCTACATCAGAAAAAATTGAGCAAATGGTTTCTAATATAATTGATGGTAAAATAAAGGATAAGCAATTAAATAATTGTGATTTAACTTTTAAAGATTTAGATAAAATAAAAGAATGTTTTTTAAAGGCTTTAAAAGGAATATATCATCAAAGAATAGAATATCCAACAGAAAAAATTAGAACAGTAAAAAAAGAGGAGAATAAGTAATGCTTTATATTGATGACAGACAAGAAAAAATAAAACCAACAGAAGAACTTATTGATAAAATTAAAGCAACAATTGACTTTGCTTTAAAAGAAGAAGGAGTAAAAATTCCCTACCAAATATCATTGTTATTTGTTGATAATGAAGAAATAAGAGAAATAAATAAAGAAAATAGAAACATAGATAAAGTAACAGATGTATTATCTTTTCCAATGCTTGATTATGAAGAAGATAAAGTATTTAAAGATATGTATTTAAATTATGAATTTGATGAAACCTTTAAAGATGGAGATGAACTTGTATTAGGAGATATTGTGTTATCTTTAGAAAGAGCTTTAGAACAAAGTAAAGAATATAATCACTCTTTTGAAAGAGAGGCTTCATATCTTGTGGTTCACTCAGTTCTTCATCTTCTTGGATATGACCATATGGAAGAAGAGGAAAAAAGGATAATGAGAAATGAAGAAGAAAAAATATTAAGTAAAATGAATATAGTTAGGGATAGGTGAATTAATAATGCAATTTAAAAAATTAGTAGATAGCTTTAATAGTGCAATTAATGGAATTATTAATACTGTAAGAACTGAAAGAAATATGAAAATTCATTTAGTAGCAGCTATATTAGTATTAATATCTTGTTTCTTTTTTGATATTTCAAAGATGGAGTTTTTAATATTAGCAATTACAATTACTATTGTAATGGCAGCAGAAGTTGTTAATACAGCAATAGAAGCAGTTGTAGATATGAGTACAAATTATTATCATCCACTTGCTAAAATAGCTAAAAATGCAGCAGCTGGAGCAGTATTAATAACTGCTATTAATGCTCTTATAGTTGGATATGTTATTTTTTGGGATAAATTAACTAATATATCTTATGTTTTAGTTCATAAAGTTAAAAATTCACAGCCTTATACAGTGTTAATTATTCTTGTTATAGTAACTTTAGCAACTATAATAGTAAAAGCTATATTTGGAGAAGGAACTCCATTGAAAGGAGGAATGCCAAGTGGACATAGTGCATTATCCTTTTCAATAGCAACTGTAATAGCCCTTTTAACAGAAGAACCTATATGTATTATGTTAAGCTATGTTATGGCTTTTATAACAGCACAAAGCAGAGTTGATTCAGAGGTACATTCATTATCAGAGGTAATAGTTGGAGGAATTTTTGGAACTTTGCTTACTATTTTTATATTTACAATCTTTAAAATATAAACTTTTGTACATAATATATAATGAATTTATAATATTATGGAGGTTTTTTTATGGAAAATAAAGAACTAATTTTAAAAGCAATAGAGGCAAGAGAATTAGCATATTGTCCTTATTCAAACTTTAAGGTAGGAGCAGCAGCACTTTTTGAAGATGGTAAAATATACACAGGATGCAACATAGAAAATGCTTCCTATGGAGCTACTAACTGTGCAGAAAGAACTGCTATATTTAATGGTGTATCTAAGGGAAATAAAGTTTTAAAAGAACTTGCACTTATTGGAGACATTAATAATTTTACCTATCCTTGTGGAATATGCAGACAAGTAATATGTGAATTTGCAGAAAGTGAAAAAATTAAAATATATATAATAAAAAATAAAGATGAAGTAATTACAACTACATTAGAAGAGATAATGCCTGGAGCCTTTAGTAAAAAGGATTTAGGATAAAATTAGGAGGAAAAATGTTTAAATCAGGATTTGTTACAATAGTGGGAAGACCAAATGTTGGAAAGTCAACATTAATGAATAAAATTTTAGGAGAGAAACTTTCAATAGTTTCAAATAAACCTCAAACAACAAGAAATAATATACAAACAATATTAACAAAAGAAAATTACCAAATTGTCTTTGTTGATACTCCAGGAATACATAAACCAAAACATAAGCTTGGAGAATATATGGTAAATTCAGCAAAAGAATCAATGAAGGATGTAGATTTAGTATTATTTCTTACTAATCCAGATACTGAAATAGGAAGAGGAGATAAATTTATATTAGAGTCATTAAAAAACTCTAAAGCACCAGTATTTTTAGTTTTAAATAAAGTAGATGAAAATACTCAAGAAAGGGTTGCAGAATCTTTAAAGATGTATTCTGAAGCCTTTGATTTTAAAGAAATAGTGCCTATATCAGCTTTAAAAGGAAAAAACGTAGATACTTTAGTTGATTTAATGGTAGAAGCTCTTCCAGAAGGTCCTAAATATTATCCAGAGGATATGATAACAGATGTTCAAGAAAGATTTGTTGTATCTGAAATAGTAAGAGAAAAGGCTTTAAGAACTTTAAGGGATGAAGTGCCTCATGGAATAGCAGTAGATATAATACAAATGAAGAAAAAAGAAAATGGAAATTATCATATAGAAGTAGATTTAATTTGTGAGAAAGATTCTCATAAAGGAATAATAATAGGAAAAAATGGTGAAACCTTAAAGAAGATAGGTTCTGCAGCAAGATATGAATTAGAAAAATTTTTAAATGGAAAGGTTAATATAAAAATATGGGTTAAGGTAAGAAAAGAGTGGAGAGATAATCAAAACTTATTAAAAGAATTAGGTTATAAGAAAACTAAATAATGAATAGGGGATGATTATTCTGTCGCTTTTAAAGTGTAATGGAGTAGTAATAAAAACTCAAGATTATAGAGAAAATGATAAATTAGTATGGTTATATACTGATAATTTAGGAAAGATAACTATGATAGCAAAGGGGGCTAAAAAAAGTAAAAGTAAACTTTTTGCAAGTACAATTCCCTTATGTTATGGTGAATATTTATTGTTTAAAGGAAAAAGCCTATTTGTTTTACAGGAAGGAAAAATAAATAATTCCTTTCAAGGATTATTAGATAATTTAGATAAGCTTACATATTCTTCTTATATATGTGAGCTTATTGATATAGCTTTAGTTGAAGGAGAAAAAAATATACAGGTTTTTAAAGAATTTTTAACTACTTTATATTTATTAAATACAGATGCATTAGATTATGAACTTTTAATAAGATATTTTGAACTAAAGCTTTTAAAAGCAACTGGATATGGATTAAATTTAGATACTTGTGTATGTTGTGGAAAGAAAATAAATGTATCTAATTATATTGATGTATCAAATTTTGGTGGCATTTGTGAATCCTGTATAAGAGAAAATGGAATGTATTTATCAAGGGGAGCTTATAATTCATTAAAATTTTTAATAAATACATCTCCAGATAAAATTTATAGATTAAAAATTTCAAATGATATAAAAAAAGAAATTGAAAAAATAACATTTTATATTATTTCACATAATTATGCTAAAAAGCCTAAAAGTCTAGAAATGTTAAATTATTTAAAGGAGTGATAAGTATGGAAATAACATTAGAAAAAGTAGATAAAGTAATTGAAAGAACAAAGGTTAGCTATAAGGAAGCTAAAGAAGCATTAGAAATGACAGATGGTGAGGTTTTAGATGCAATAATTTATATTGAAGAAAATTTAAAAAATGGTGAATATGAGAAAGAAGAAAAGGGACAAACAATTGACGAATTTAAGAATTGGCTTAAAGAATTAATAAATAAAGGTAATGTATCTAGAATAAAAATTAAAAAGGATAATGAAGTCATTGTAGATGTACCAGTTAATGCAGGAATAGCAGCAGCAGTAATAGGAATTATTATTCCACCTGTATTAGCTTTTGGAGTTATTGCAGCAGTTGCAACAAAGGTTACCATAGAAATTACAAAAACTGATGGAAGCGTAGAGGTTATTAATCAATATATATCAAAAGCTACAGAAGATATATCAAAAGCTGCTGATGGAGTTAAAAATAAAGCATCAGATATGGCAGAAGAAATAAAAAATAAATTTTCTGGAGTAGATTTAAATAAAAAAGATAAGAAAGACAAAAAAGATAAAGTAGAATTTGATAATAATGCTGTCTTTACTTATAGAGTTGACTTTGATAATGAAGAAGGAAAAGAAGAATAAAAGAAAATAGAAGTAAAACCAAGAATTTAAATGATAAATTTATATAAAGAGGAAATATGAGGCAAATAAGTTTAATTTTCTGAAAATTAAGTATAGTCAAACAGAAATCCTGTGGTATAATTATACTATAATAAGAAAAGTTATTCTAATCTGAATTGTCTGAATATTTCCTTCTTTTTTGAAAATTTATATTTTACATTAAAAAAGCAAGATATAAAGTTGAAAAAGACAAATAAGAAAAAATATTTTGAAAATTGCAATCGTATACTTGATTTTAAATGTAAGTAATGGTAAAATTTAAAAAGACTGAATTATAAAACAATTCAATAAAATTAATACAAATAAGTAAAAATCTATCGGTACTTTAGTAAAGGACTGCTAGTATATAAATTAAAATTGTGTGAGAATGGAGGAGTTTTGAGATGGAGAATAAATATGTTTATCTTTTTAGTGAAGGAAATGCATCAATGAGAAATTTATTAGGAGGTAAAGGTGCTAATTTAGCAGAAATGACAAATTTAGGAATACCAGTACCTCAAGGATTTACAGTTACAACTGAGGCATGTAATAAATATTATGCAGATGGTAAGAAAATTTCTCAAGAAGTATTAGAACAAATTGAAAGCAGCATAAAGGAATTAGAAAAAATTGCAGGAAAAGAATTTGGAAGCAAAGAAGATCCATTATTAGTATCAGTAAGATCTGGAGCTAGAGCTTCTATGCCAGGAATGATGGATACAATATTAAACTTAGGTTTAAATGATGAAGCTGTTGAAATCGTTGCTAAGAAGACTTCAAATCCAAGATTTGCTTATGATTCTTATAGAAGATTTATTCAAATGTTTTCAGATGTTGTTATGGGCATTGAAAAGAGATTATTTGAAGATAAATTAGATGA
>ONGV01000049.1 GCA_900317445.1 uncultured Eubacteriales bacterium
AATAGAGTTGGAGATTGGTGGGATGTAGTAGATTTAGATTATAATAATAAAGATTTGTGGGATTATCAAATAGATACATTAAAAATGTGGGTAGAAGTAGTTGATGGTTTTAGATGTGATGTGGCTTCTTTAATTCCAGTAGATTTTTGGATTAAAGCAAGAGAAGAAGTATCTAAAGTAAGACCAAATGCTATATGGCTTGCAGAATCAGTTCATACTAATTTCCTTATAGACTTAAGAAGACATGGAATTTCTGGTAATTCTGATTGTGAAGTATATCAAGCTTTTGATATATGTTATGATTATGATGTTCAACCTTATTTTGCTGGATATTTAAAAGGAGAAAATACTTTAAGTTATTATGTAGATAGATTAAATTTACAAGAAGGAATTTATCCAGAAAATTATATAAAGCTAAGATTTTTAGAAAATCATGATAATCCAAGAGCTAAGGATTTAATAAAAGATGAAAATCAATTAATAAATTGGACTGCATTTCAATATTTCCAAAAAGGTACAACTTTAATTTATGCAGGACAAGAAACTGAAAATACTAAATGTCCAAGCCTTTTTGATAAAGACTTAGTAGATTGGAATACAGGAAAAGATATTACTAAATTAATGCAAAAATTATATAAAATAAAGAAAAATAATATTTTTATAGATGGTAGCTATAGATTATTTGCTGATGAAGATAATCAAACTATTATAGGTTACTATGAAAAAAATGGAGAAAAAGTAGTTGGTGTATTTAGCTTAAAGGGAATAGAGGGAGAGATAAAAGTAAAGCTTCAAGATGGAGAATACATTAATGAAATAGATAATGAAAAGGTAATTGTAAAAAATGGAAAGATAAAAATAAATCAAAGACCAATAATTTTATTTACAAGAGAATAAAAAAAGCCCCAGACATCAATTGAGGAGGAGATGTTCTGGGGTTTTATCATTCTAAAAAGAATGATAATATATAAGGATGATAGTAAAGTTTACACTTATTATTATAAATGAAAAAGATTACAATAACATTACAAAAAATGCAGAAAATTAAAAAAATAAAAAAATATATTGACAAAAATGAATAAAAAATATATAGTTTATTTACAGAAAGAGAAAACTATTATTCATACAGGAATAATATGTATTTTAAAATTTAATATCTTATCTAGAGAGGTGGAGGGACTGGCCCTATGAAGCCCAGCAACCGCAATTTATGAACGGTGCTAATTCCAGCAGTAAAATATACTGAAAGATGAGAAAAAACTGCATGCAAATTGCACTAGAGTTTTTCTCTAGTGCTTTAATTTTTAAGAAATATTAGGAGAAAGTAATGATACAAATAAAAGGTTTAGGAAAAAGTTTTGGAAAAACTGAAGTTTTAAAAGATATAAATATAAATATAAAAGAAGGAGAAATATATGGTTTAATTGGTCATAGTGGGGCTGGAAAATCAACTTTATTAAGATGCATTAATGGTCTTGAAAGCTATGATACTGGAAGTGTAACAGTAATGGGAAAGGAAGTTAAAGACTTAAGTGAATCTGAACTTAGAAGTTTTAGAAAAAATCTTGGAATGATATTTCAAAACTTTAATCTTCTTAAAAGAAAAACTGTTTTTGATAATGTAGCTCTTCCTCTTGAAGTATGGAAATACCATGAACCAAAGCTTGATAAAGATGGTAAAGACACAAAATCAGGAAAAAATAAAGAAGATATAAATAAAAAGGTTATGAAGCTTTTAAAACTTGTAGGACTTGAGGACAAGGCTAAAAGTAAGCCATCTCAATTAAGTGGTGGACAAAAACAAAGAGTTGCTATAGCAAGAGCTTTAGCCTTAGACCCTAAAATACTTTTATGTGATGAGGCAACTTCTGCCTTAGACCCTAAAATAACAAAGGATATTTTAGCACTTCTTAGTAAAATAAATAAAGAACTTGGAATAACTATTGTTATAGTTACTCATCAAATGGAAGTTATAAAAGAGGTATGTGAAAGAGTAGCTCTTCTTGATGGAGGAAAAATTCAAGTAGAAGGAAAAGCAGAAGATTTATTCTTAAAGCCAGGTTCATCTTTAAAGAAGTTCCTTGGAGAAGAAGAGGATACAACTTTACCAACAGAAGGAGTTAATATAAGAATATTTTTCCCAGCAGATTGTTCTGAAAATGCAATAATAACAAAAATGGCAAGAGAAGCTAATGTAGATTGTTCTATAGTTTTTGGAAAGCTTGAAAAATTTAGAAATAATGTTTTAGGAAGTTTAGTAATAAATATAGAAGAAAAAGATAAGAACATAGTAGAAAAATACTTAAAAGATAAAGATTTTGAATGGGAGGTAATTTAAGATGGAATTAAGCCAAATACTAGAACTATTAGGTAAGGCTTCAAAAGAAACAGCTATAATGGTTATTCCAACAACAATTTTATCTGTAATTATAGGATTTTTTCCAGCTGTAGTTTTAACAGTAACAGATAAAAATGGATTAAGACCTAACAAGTTAATTTATAGTATATTTGATTTTATAATAAATACACTAAGAAGCTTACCATTTTTAATATTAATGATAGCAATAATTCCTTTTACTAGATTAGTAGTTGGAAAATCTCTTGGACCAGAAGCAGCAATAGTACCACTTACAGTAGCTTCAGCACCATTTATAGCAAGAATTATAGAAACTGCTTTAAAAGAAGTTGACAAAGGGGTTATAGAAGCAGCAAAGTCCTTTGGAGCATCTAACACACAAATTATTTTTAAAGTTATGCTTAAAGAGGCAGTTCCTTCAATAGTTTCAGGAGTAACTTTAGCATTAATAAGCATAATTGGATATTCTGCTATGGCAGGAAGTATAGGTGCAGGTGGACTTGGAGATTTAGCTGTTAGATATGGATATCAAAGATGGAAACCAGAATTAATGGGGGTAACAGTAGTTGTTCTTGTTATATTAGTACAACTTTTACAAAGCTTAGGTAATTATTTATATAAAAGATTATCAAAATAGTTTTTCATAAGGAGGAGATTAAAATGAAAAAGAAAAGAATTTTATCAGCATTATTAACAGGGGTTTTAGCAATAGGTTTAATTGGATGTGGAAGTTCATCATCAAAAGAAGATGATAAAACAATAAAAATTGGAGTAACTCCAGTACCACATAATGAAATAGTTGAACAAATTAAAGATGATGTAGAAGCAAAGGGGTATAAATTAGAAATACAAGTAATAAATGACTATTTACCTCAGGATACAGCAGTTGAAGAAGGAGAATTAGATGCAAACTTCTTCCAACATATAGCTTATTTAAACCAAGTAAATGAAGAAAAAGGATACCATTTAGCAGTTGCAGCAGAAATTCATGTAGAACCAATGGGTATTTATTCAAAAACAGTTAAGAAAATTGAAGATGTAAAAGATGGTGCAAAGGTTGCAATTCCAAATGACCCATCAAATGAATCAAGAGCTTTAAGATTACTTGCTAAAGCTGGTTTAATAACAATTCCAGATGGTGAATTAGTTACTCCATCAGATATAAAAGAAAATAAAAAGAACTTAGAATTTACAGAAGTTGATGCTGCACAATTACCAAGAACTTTAGAAGAAGTAGATTTAGCAGTAATTAATGGAAACTATGCTTTAGATGCAGGATTAAATGTTAACAAAGATGCTATTTATATTGAAGATAAAAATGATGAAAATATAAAAGAAATGAGAAATGTTTTAGCTGTAAAAGAAGAAAACTTAAATTCAGAAAAAACTAAGGTGTTAGTTGAAGCTTTAACTTCTGATAAAGTTAGAAAATTCATAGAAGATAATTACAAAGGTGCTGTAATACCAGTATTCTAGAATTAAATCAAAGTAAAGTATAAAGTTATATTCGAAAGAATATGGCTTTTTTTGTGTAAAATTAAAGGTAGTTTATAATACCATAAAATATAGAAGAAACAAGTTTAGATATTGATTTATAAAAATAATATATTTAAAGTATAATATGAATATAAAATTTTTAATATTATGTACGAGTATTATTAAAGATAATGAGGTGAAAAATTATGAAAAATTTTAAAAGAATATATATAGAAATAACTAATATATGCAATTTAAGTTGTAGTTTTTGTCCAAAAACAAAAAGAAAACTGGAATTTTTATCAGTAAATAACTTTAATAAAATATTAGAAGAAATAAAACCATATACAGACTACATTTATTTTCACTTAATGGGGGAACCTTTATTAAACCCTAATTTAGAAAAATTTTTAGAAATAGCTTATGAAAAAGGCTTTAAGGTTAATATAACAACTAATGGTACTTTGTTAAAAAAAACAAGGGAAATTCTTTTAAAAAGTAAAAGTTTAAGGCAAATAAATATTTCTCTTCATAGTTTTGAAGCAAATGATAATAATATAACTTTTAATGAATATTTTAATGAAATAACTTCTTTTGTTAATGAAGCAAATGAAAAAACTAATATAATATGTGCTTTAAGATTATGGAATTTAGAAAGCTATAATGAAAGGGTATCTTCTCCTGAAAATAATTTAAATAAAAGTATTATAGATATTCTTAAGGAAGCTTTTAATTATAAAGAAGATTTAAAAGAAAATTTAGATAAAAATAAAAGAGTAAAAATAAGAAAAAATCTTTATTTAAATGGAGCAGAAAAGTTTCAATGGCCTGATATAAATTTAGATATAATAAGTGAAAGAGGCTTTTGTCATGGTTTAAGAGACCATATAGGAATATTAGTTGATGGAACTGTTGTTCCTTGTTGTTTAGATAGTGAAGGAAATATAGCACTTGGAAATATTTATGATAAAACCTTAGAAGAAATACTAAGTAGTGAAAAAGCAATAAATTTATATAATGGATTTTCTCAAAGAAAAAGAATAGAAGATTTATGCAAAAAATGTGGATATAGCGAAAGATTTTAAAGAGAATGAAAAAATAGTACAAAAATTTTACATGAAAAGGTTGTTATTTACAAGATGGTGTTATAAATAAAATAAATTAATAAATTTTAAAGGTTATACATATAAAAACATTTTTTATGTATAACCTTTATTTATGTATAAAAATGCAAATATAGTGCATAAATATGAAAAAATATCTACAAACATCTTGATAAAAATATCTATAAATGGTACTATTTTAATATAACATAAATTGACTTATAAATATGGAGGGAATAATTATGGCAGTAAACTTAAGAGGAAGAAATTTTTTAAAATTATTAGATTTTACTCCTGAAGAAATTAGATATTTAATAGATTTATCTAAGAATTTAAAGGATTTAAAGAGAGCAGGAATTCCACATGATAGATTAAAAGGAAAAAATATAGTTTTATTATTTGAAAAAACATCAACAAGAACAAGATGTTCTTTTGAAGTAGCAGGACACGATTTAGGAATGGGAGTTACATTTTTAAATGCAGATAGCTCTCAAGTAGGAAAAAAAGAAAGCATTAAAGATACAGCAAGAGTTCTTGGAAGAATGTATGATGGAATAGAATATAGAGGATTTGAACAATCAATAGTTGAAGAACTTGCAGAATATGCTGGAGTCCCTGTATGGAATGGATTAACAGATGAATTCCACCCAACTCAAATGATTGCAGACCTATTAACAATAGAAGAAAAGTTTGGAAAATTAAAAGGAATTAACTTTACTTATATGGGAGATGCAAGAAACAATTTAGGAAATTCACTAATGGTAGCTTGTGCTAAAATGGGAATGAACTTCACAGCTTGTGCAGCTAAAGAAGTATTTCCAAGTGAAGAATTAGTTAAAACATGTAAAGAAATTGCACAAGAAACTGGAGGAAGCATAACTTTAACTGAAGCTGTTAAAGAAGGAACTAAAAATGCAGATGTAATTTATACAGACATATGGGTTTCAATGGGAGAGCCAGAAGAAATTTGGGAAAGCAGATTAAATTTATTAAAACCATATCAAGTTAATAAAGCTGTTATGGAAAATGCAGCACCAAATGCAGTATTTATGCATTGCCTTCCATCTTATCATGACTTAAATACAGATGTAGGAAGAAAAGTATGTGAAAAGTTTGGAATGAAGGAACTTGAAGTAACAGACGAAGTTTTTGAAGGAAAACAATCAATAGTATTTGACCAAGCAGAAAATCGTATGCACTCAATTAAAGCTATTATCTTAGCTACAATTGGAGGCTAAAAAAGTAAATTTAAGTATCACTTTTGATTAAAAAATAAAAAGTGGTGCTTTTTTTGTTGCCTTTGTACATAATTAACCATAAAAAATTAAACAAATTGATATTCGCTTTTTATGGTAAAGACTTTATCTTAGCTATTTGATAAAATAATAAACAAAAAAGAGGTGATTATCATGGATCAAATTAAAATAGGAAAATTTATAGCTCAGCTTCGTCATGAAAAAAATTTAACACAAGAAGCTTTAGGAAAAAAACTTAGTGTTACTAATAAAACAATATCACGTTGGGAGAATGGAAATTATATGCCTAATATTGAGATGCTTCAAATGCTTAGTAAAGAATTTAATGTTGATATAAATGAGTTGCTTTGTGGAGAAAGAATAAAAGAGGAAGATTACCATAAAAAAGCTGAGAAAAATCTTGTAGCAGCACTTGAAAATAAGGTATTTTCATTAGAAGAAAAATATGATTTTTGGAAAAAGAAATGGCTTAAAGAACATATTTTTGATATAGTTTTTTATATAATTCTTTTTATATTAGCTTATTTTATTACATATTATATTAATAATTTAATAGCTAGTATTTTAGTAAATATAATGGGAATTGGTAAACTTCTTAGATTAAGAAATGAAATGGCAGGATATATTGAGGGAAAAATATATAATATAAAAAATGAGTAATTAATAAATGGCTATTAACTAAAAATGTTAGTAGTCATTTATTTTTATGAGTTAAGGTAAAATTAAGAAATAATATATTGACATATAATATTATACGATATATAGTATTGATAAAGAATAATATTATATGATGTATAATATTATAATTTAAATAAGGAGGAATGGTTATGGCTTTTCAGTTAGGTTCTGCCCTTATGGATGCCTGTGTTTTAGCTGTTCTTAATAAAGGAGATACCTATGGTTATGTTTTAACACAGCAAGTAAGAGAGATTATGGATATATCAGAGTCAACTTTATATCCAGTTCTTAGAAGATTACAGAAGGATGGATGTTTAGAAACCTATGATCAATCTTTTCAAGGAAGAAATAGAAGATATTATAAGGTAACAGAAAAAGGAAAAGAAAAATATGAAGAGTACATAAAGGAATGGGAAGAGTATAAAATAAAGATTGATAAAATCTTGTTAGGGGGAATGGGTAATGAATAAAGTGGAATTCATTGAAGAGCTAAAAAAAAGATTAGAAGGCTTGCCAAGTGAAGAAATAGAAAATGCAATAAATTATTATTCTGAGTATTTTGAAGATGCAGGAATAGATGATGAAACAGATGTAACTATTTCTCTTGGAACAGCTAAAGAAGTTGCAGAGCAAATAATATTAGATTATTCTTTTAGAGATTCAGAGGAAATTATAAAGGTAAACCTTAATAAAGATAGTGAAAGTAAATATAATAATGAATATTTTTCACAGGAAGAAAACAACAAAAAAAGAAAAGGAAATAAATGGTTAATAGCTTTAATAATAATTCTTGTAATTTTAATGTCTCCTGGCATTTTAGGATTAGCATTTGGAGCTATTGGAATTTTAATAGGTATAGTAGCAACTTTATTTGCATTAGTAATATCTGTAGTTGCTACAGGAGGAGCATGTATTTTAGGGGGTATAGTAAGTATAATAGGTAGTGGATTTATTTTATCTCAAGTAGGAGTTCCTACAGTAGTCTTATTTATAGGTTTAGCACTTATATCAATTGGAATAGGAATAATCTTTTTATGGCTTTCAATAAAGGGGGTTAAACTTATAATTTATGGATGCAAAAAGATAATAGAGAAGATTAAAAAAAGGGGGGAGAAAATTGAATAAGGTTTTAAAAACTTCATTATGTATAATTTTAATTGGATTTATATTATCTGTTATAGGATTTTTAACAGGTGGAAGATTTCGTGAAATATCAGTAACTACAAATGGCGTTAAGGTTTATAATATTAATAAAGATAAAAATATAGTTAAGGAAAGTTTTAATTTAGATAGTTTTAATAAAGTTAATATATTATCTTCTTTTGATTTAAGTTATATTGAAGTAGTTAAAGGAGATAAATACAAAGTTGATTTTCAATATGATAAAGAAAATAAAATTGATTATAGTGTAAAAGATGGAGAATTAACAATAAGCTATAATTCAAAAGAAGAAAAAAATATTATTAATTTTGGATTTTTTAATAATAATTTAGAAGAAGGAATAAAACTTTATGTTCCAGAGGATTGTAATTTAGATGAATTAAAAATTAATACTAGTAGTTCTGACATAAAAGTTGATAAAGTAAATGGTAAAAATATAGATATAAATAATGAATATGGAGATATAGATTTATTAAATTCTTCTTATGAAAATATTGTATTAAAGGCTAGTAGTGGAGATATAAATTTAAGTGATATAAAGAGCAAAAAAATATCTTTTGAAGATGATTATGGAGATGTAGGCTTTAAAAATTCCAACTTTGAAGATTTTAAAGGAAACTTAAGCTGTGGAGATTTTAAAGCTAATAATATAAATATTTCTAAAGACTGTGACATTAATAATAATTATGGAAATATTGAGATGGAAAATTCTTCATTAGGAAACTTTACAGGAATTTTAAATAGTGGAGACCTTGAATTTGGAAATATTACAGGAATAAAAAATGTGAATATAGAAAATGACTATGGAGATGTGGAAATAAAAGGTAACTTTGAATATAACAAATTTAATTATTATTTAAAATGTGAATATGGCACTATTGAATTTAATGATAAAGAATATGATAGTAACTACAATGAAGATAATAAGGCAGAATATAATATAAATATAACTGCTAAAAGTGGAGATATAGATATAGAATTTTAAAAAAAGAGAGCTGTTTCAGTAAAAATTTATTGAAACAGCTCTTTAAATTTTAATCCATAACTAAGTTTTTAAGAGATATATCAAGAACTTTAAAAGAGTGAGTTAAAGCCCCAACAGATATATAATCTGTGCCAGTTTCAGCATAATCTTTTATGTTTTCTATTGTTACATTTCCAGAACATTCAACAATAGCTCTTCCATCTATAAGGCTAACCATTTCTTTAGCCATAGCAGGAGACATATTATCAAGCATTATTATATCTGCCTTTGAATTTATTGCTTCTAAAACTTCTTCCTTTGTTTCTGTTTCAACTTCAACTTTAGTTGTAAAAGAAGCATTTTTCTTAGCTAAAGCTACTGCATTTGAAATACTTCCAGCAGCATCTATATGATTATCCTTTATTAAAATTGAGTCTGATAAAGAGTATCTATGATTAGCTCCACCACCACAAAGAACAGAGTATTTATCAATGTGTCTGTATAAAGGAGTTATTTTTCTTGTATCAACTACCTTAGCTTTTGTATGTTCTATTTCTTTAGCATATCTATAAGTAGTTGTAGCAATTCCACTCATTCTTTGAAGTAAGTTTAACCCTATACGTTCTCCCATAAGAACTTTTTGAGTATTACCTTTAACTTCTCCTATTTTTTCTCCTTTAGAAACTTTATCTCCATCCTTTTTAAATAGGTTACATTTAACATCACCAATAAGAGTAAAAACTCTTTCAAAAACAGGAAGTCCACATATTATTCCATCTTCTTTTACATAAAGGGAAGCTGTACAAGTACTATCTTTTGGTATTATACTTGAGGTTGTTATATCACCAAAAGGCATGTCTTCATTTAAACCTCTTTGTATTATATCATCAATAATTAAGTAATTTAACATAATTTTCGTCCACCCTTTCCTTTAAATAATCAATAACATCTTCCTTACTTGGATAATTTGAGTTATTAGTTACAAAAAGTTCACTATTTATTTTTTTAGCACATCTATATCCAAAAACTATACCTTCTAATAAAGAATTACTTGCAAGTCTATTATTTCCATGAACTCCAGTACAAGCAGCTTCTCCTAAAGCATATAATGAATTTAAGCTTGTTTCACCATAT
>ONGV01000004.1 GCA_900317445.1 uncultured Eubacteriales bacterium
AAAAACTTAATAATAAAGTAATATTATATATAAGCATATATTTGTAAAAAAATCTTTTATTATAGAAAAACATTATATATAATAAATATGTGAATAATTTAAATTAATGCAAAAGATTTCAGTATTAATAAATTAAATTATATATATTTTTTTGTGGAAGGGGGTGGGCTCTAATTTAGAGCTTTTTTATATGAAAATAATTTGTGTTTTTAATCAAAAAGGTGGAGTTGGAAAAACTACTACGAATATAAATTTATGTGCTTATTTAGCAATGGAAGGTTATAAGGTTTTAACTATAGATATAGACCCTCAAGGAAATACAACTAGTGGTTTTGGAATAGATAAAAGGAATTTAGAATCTTCTATGTATGAAGTGTTAACTACAGATTTATCACTAAAGGAAATTATAATAGGAAGTGATTTAGTACAAAACTTATATGTTGCACCATCAACTATGGATTTAGCTGGTGCTGAAGTTGAAATGATAGGAATTCCTAGTAGAGAAACTGTACTTTTAAATAAAATAAAAGAAATAAAAGATGAATATGATTATGTTTTTATTGACTGTCCTCCATCTTTAGGAGTATTAACATTAAATGCTTTAACTTGTAGTAATTCAGTACTTATTCCAATTCAATGTGAATTTTATGCATTAGAAGGAGTAGGTCAATTAGTTAATACTATACAATTAGTTAAAAAGTCATTAAATAAGGGCTTAGAAATAGAAGGTGTATTAATGACTATGTTTGATTATAGAACAAATCTTAGTAACGAAGTTTATAGCGAAGTTAAAAAATATTTTAAGGATAAAGTATATAAAAATACAATTCCAAGAAATATAAGATTAGCTGAATCACCAAGCTTTGGATTACCAATAATGTTATATGATGAAAAATGTAAAGGGGCAAAGGCTTATTTAGACTTTACTAAAGAATTTTTAGAAAGACAAAATTAAAGGAGGTATTATATGGCTAAAAAGTTTGGGTTAGGAAAAGGATTAGGAGCATTAATATCAGAAAGTGAAGAAGACACAAATGAAAATAGTAAGTTACTAATACCATTAAATAAAATAAAAAGTAATGCAGAACAACCAAGAAAATCTTTTGATAATGAAAGAATAGCAGAACTTGCAGAATCCATAAAGCATCATGGAATAATTCAGCCTTTAATACTTATGAAGGAAAATGATGATTATGTTATTATTGCTGGAGAAAGAAGATGGAGAGCTGCAAAAATGGCAGGACTTAAGGAAGTTCCAGCTATAATTATGGATATTACAGAAAAAGAAGTTTTAGAGGTATCATTAATTGAAAATATTCAAAGACAGGATTTAAATCCAATTGAAGAAGCCTTAGCATATAAAAAATTAATAGATGAATTTAAACTTACTCAAGAAGAGTTAAGTAAAAGAATAGGAAAATCTAGAACAACAATTACTAATTGTATGAGACTTATAAATTTAGATGATAGAGTAAAAGAATACATTATTGAAGGAGTTTTATCAGAAGGTCATGGAAGGACACTTCTTTCAATAAATGATAGAGAACTTCAATATACAATTGCACAGAAAGTAATTGATGAAGGGTTATCCGTAAGGGAGCTTGAGAAATTAATAAAAAAGGTATATTCTACAGAAAAAAAGAAGAAAAATAATAATGAAGAAGTAAATGATGAAAATAATATATATTATAAGGATATAGAGGAAAAGCTTCAATCATATTTTGGAACTAAGATAAAATTAAGCTATAAAAAAGATAAGGGTAAAATAGAAATAGAATATTATTCAGAAGAGGATTTACAAAGAATTTTAGATATAATTAATATTTAAAATTATAAAATGTTTCACGTGAAACATTTTTAAAATAGAAAGGAAGGAAATTTAGAGTGGAAGATTTTTTAAATAGTTTCAATGAATTTGTACCATACATAATAGGAATTTTAGGGATAATAGTTATATTATTATTTATATTAGTTATAGTGCTATTTAAATCATTAAGCAATCTAGAAAGAAAATATAGAAAATTTATGAGAGGAACAAATGGAAAGAATATAGAATCTCTTATAGTTAAAGAAATAGAAAATATAGAACAAGCTAATGAAAATTCAAAAAAAGCAATAGAAGCATGTGAAAAACTAAATACAAAAATGCAAGGTTGTGTTCAAAAGGTAGCAATTATGAGATATAAAGCTTTTGAAAATGTGGGAAGTGATTTAAGCTTTTCTATAGCAATATTAGATGGAAATAATGATGGAGTTTTATTAACTGGAATTTATGGAAGAGAAGAAAGTGTTACATATGCTAAACCAGTAGATAAAGGAATATCAAGATATGATTTATCAGAAGAAGAAAAGCAAGTATTAAATGAAGCCACAAAGAGCACAGAAAATAGTTTATAAGAAAAGATGTAGTTGTAAGTTATAATTTACAACTACATCTTTTCTTTTGAAAAATTACTTGATAAGCTTTTATCTATAAAAGAACTTATTCCTTGTGATATGGAATCAGCTAAAGTCATTACTGTGTAAAGTCTTGTGTTTTGCAATATTATAAATTCTGATTTACTTAAAATATTAACTACACCAATAATGCTAATATGACCAACTGGTTTTAATGATTTATTTAAAGCAGCTCCTGGATAAAGGGGCTTTTTTTCTATAAAGATTTTTCCAACATTTTTGGCATCTCCTAAAGAAGCATCAATTGCTATTATAAAAGGATCCTTAAAAGAGGTATAAATTTTTTCTATAATTTTTTCTATATTTAAAGAATGAATAGGATTTTCTAATGAGCCATAAATATAAAATTTATTGTTTTTAATAGAGCTTAATTTATATCCAATTAAAGGACCAAGAGAATCTCCAGAAGACCTATCAGTACCAATACACAAAAATACAATAACTCTATTACTATTTATTATATTTTTTAAATTATTAGAAAGATATTTTTCAACTTCAATATAAGCATTTGGAAAATATGAATTAATGGTAATAGAATCCATAAAAATAAAACCTCCTTTTAGAAATAGTATTTTCCATAAAGAAGGTTTTTATTCATATTAAAAATGTTTCACGTGAAACATTTTTAATTTATAATTCTTTATTTAATTTGTTTATTACAGATAAGGTATAGTCAATTTCTTCAATAGTATTAAAGTAACTTAAACTTAATCTTATTGTACCTTTAGGAAAGCTTCCTATTGTTTCATGGGCAAGAGGAGCACAATGAAGACCACATCTTGTTTTAATTCCATGTTCCTCTAAAAAAAATCCTATTTCTGCAGGGTCTATATCTTTATAGTTAAAGGATACACAGGTAGTTGAATTATCTATAGAACCATATGTAGTTATATTATTTATATTATTAAGACCTTCAAATAATTTATATCTTAAACTTTTATTATGCTCTTCTATGGTAGATAAGCCTATAGAATTTATATATTCAATAGCTTTTGATAAACCTATTATGCCTGGCATATTTAAAGTTCCACTTTCAAATTTATCTGGTAAAAAATCTGGTTGAGTTAATGAATGCGAAAGACTGCCAGTTCCCCCACTAAATAAAGGGGAACAA
>ONGV01000148.1 GCA_900317445.1 uncultured Eubacteriales bacterium
AGGTGCTCATGGTATAGAAGAAAGAGGAGTATATAGAATACATCAATTTGAAAAACAAGAAATGATAGTAGTATGTAAACCAGAAGAAAGTAAAGAATGGTTTGACAAGTTATGGCAAAATACAGTAGAATTATTCCGTTCTTTAGACATTCCAGTTAGAACTTTAGAATGTTGTTCTGGAGATTTAGCTGACCTTAAAGTTAAATCTATTGATGTTGAAGCTTGGTCTCCAAGACAAAAGAAATACTTTGAAGTAGGAAGCTGTTCTAACCTTGGAGATGCTCAAGCACGTAGATTAAAGATTCGTGTTGCTGGAGAAAAAGGAAAATATTTTGCACATACTTTAAACAATACAGTTGTTGCACCACCAAGAATGTTAATAGCATTTTTAGAAAATAATTTAAATGAAGATGGTTCTATTAGAATACCAGAAAAATTAAGACCTTATATGGGCGGCATGGAAATAATAAAATAAGATTCTAAATTAGCTATAGGAGTATTTATTCCTGTAGCTTTTATTTTTGCAGTTAAATAGTGATTTTAGTAGTGATAAATGAGATAAAATCATGTAATAAAAAAATATTTTTGTGCAAACGATTTAAAAAAGTTAAATATAATAATAGTATTTGAAAAAATAAATGAGTTGTGGTAAATTCTTTATGGGTGGTATTCTATAAGAAGCTGCACCAGATGATAATTTTTTTAAATAATTATAGTGTCACACTCTTATAATGGAGGTGATAACATTAAATTTGGATTTATAGGAGCTGGTAAGGTAGGTTTTACCCTAGGTAAATATCTAAGCCAGAGTGGAAAAAAAATAGTAGGTTATTATAGTAGAAATATAGAGTCTTCAAAAGAAGCAGCAAATTTTACAAATTCAAAATGTTTTGAGAGTATTGAGAGTTTGATAAAAGAATGTGATACTATTATAATTACAACTCCAGATGGAGAAATAAAAAATGTATGGGATAGCATAAAAGAGCTACCTATAACAGGTAAAATTATATGCCACTGTAGTGGTTCATTATCATCTAAGGTCTTTTCTGATATAGATAATCATAAGGCATATGGTTATTCAATTCACCCAATGTTTGCAATCAGTTATAAATATAATTCCTATAAAAATTTAAATAAAGCATTTATAACAATTGAAGGTTCTGAAAAATATTTATTAAAGATAAAAGAATATGTTGAAAAGTTAGGAAATAAAGTTCAAATTATTTCCTGGGAAAATAAATCTATGTATCATTTAGCTTCTGTTGTTGTTAGTAATCATGTAATTGCTTTAGCTGAGCTTGGAAATGAATTATTAATGAAATGTGGATTTAATGAAGAGGAAGCTATGAGTGCTTTATATCCTTTAATGCTTAATAATATAAAAAATATAGGTGAAAAGGGCATAAAGGAAAGTTTAACAGGTCCTGTTGAAAGAGGGGATTCTGATACTATTATAAGGCACATGAATTGTTTAAATGAAGAAGATAAGGAATTATACAAATTGCTTTCAAAAAAGCTTGTAAATATTGCTAAAGAAAAAAATAAAAACAGAAATTATTCTAATTTAGAAAAGATTATAGGAGAGAAATAATGAAAAATACAGTTTTAACATTTAAAGAAGCAAAAGAAAAACATGAAAAATTAACTATGCTTACAGCTTATGATTATTCTACTGCTAAGCTTATTGATGAAGCAGGTATAAATTCAATACTTGTTGGAGATTCATTAGGTATGGTATGTTTAGGATATGAAGATACATTATCAGTTACTATGGAAGATATGATTCATCATACAAGAGCAGTAACAAGAGGAGCAAAAAATGCATTAGTAGTAGCAGATATGCCATTTATGTCTTATCAAACTTCAGTATATGATGCTGTAGTTAATGCTGGAAGATTAATGAAAGAAGGTAGAGCACAAGCAGTAAAGCTTGAAGGTGGAAAAGAAGTTGTAGAACAAATAAAGGCTATAGTAAATGCTTCAATTCCAGTTGTTGCTCATATTGGATTAACTCCACAATCCATAAATGCTTTTGGTGGATTTAAAGTACAAGGAAAGAGTGAAGAAGCTGCTAAAAGACTTTTAGAAGAAGCAAGAGCTGTAGAAGAGGCAGGAGCTTTTGCTGTTGTTCTTGAATGTGTTCCTGCTAAGCTTGCTGAATTTATTTCAAAGCAAATAAGCATTCCAACAATAGGTATTGGAGCAGGAGCTGGATGTGATGGTCAAGTACTTGTATATCAAGATATGCTTGGTATGTATTCAGATTTTGTCCCTAAGTTTGTAAAGCAATATGCAAAAGTTGGAGAAGTAATGAAAAAAGCTTTTGAAGAGTATATTAAAGAAGTAAAAGATGGTGTTTTCCCAGAAGAAAAGCACACATTTAAAATAGATGAAGAGGTTATTGAGAAACTATATTAGGAGGAATTTATAACTATGAATATATCAGGAAGTATAAGTGAAGTTAGACAAATAGTTAAGGAATGGAGAAAAGAAGGATTAACAGTAGGTTTTGTTCCAACAATGGGTTATTTACATGAAGGACATAAGAGCTTAATAGATAAGGCTGTAAAGGAAAATGACAGAGTTGTTGTAAGTGTATTTGTAAACCCTATTCAATTTGGTCCTACTGAAGATTTAGCAAGTTATCCAAGAGATTTAGAAAGAGATGCAAAACTTTGTGAAGAAGCAGGAGCTAATTTAATATTCCATCCTGAAAAAGAAGAAATGTATTTTGATGATTTTAGTAGCTTTGTAGAAGTTCAAGGTGTAAGCAAAGGACTATGTGGAAAAAGTAGACCAATACATTTTAGAGGAGTTTGTACTGTAGTAACTAAATTATTTAATATAGTTAAGCCTGATAGAGCTTATTTTGGACAAAAAGATGCTCAACAATTAGCTGTTGTTAAGAGAATGGTTAGAGATTTAAATATGGATATTGAAATCATTGGATGTCCTATAATAAGAGAAGAAGACGGACTAGCTAAAAGTTCAAGAAATACTTATTTAAGTCCTGAAGAAAGAAAAGCAGCAGTTATATTAAGTAAATCTTTAAAGCTTGGTAAAGAAGCTATAGAAAAAGGAGAAAGAGATAGTAAAAAGATTATAGATATAATCACAAATAATATAAATACAGAAAAGCTAGCTAAAATAGATTATGTAGAAATTGTTGATCCTTTATCAATAGAAAATATAGATAAAATTGAAAATAGTGCATTAGTTGCTATGGCAGTTTATATAGGAAAAACAAGACTTATAGATAACTTTATATACGAAGTATAAATATTTGGAGGTAAACAAATGAATGTAACAATGTTAAAGGGAAAAATTCATAGAGCAACAGTAGTACAAGCGGAATTAGATTATGTAGGAAGTATTACAGTTGATATGGATCTTCTTGATGCAGCAGGAATACTAGAGTATGAAAAAGTACAAATAGTAGATGTTAATAATGGAAATAGATTTGAAACATATACTATAGCTGGTGAAAGAGGTTCAGGACTTATATGTTTAAATGGAGCAGCAGCTAGATGTGTTCAAGTTGGAGATAAAATAATACTTATGGCTTATTGTGAAATGGATAATGAAGAAGCTAAAAATCATAAGCCAAAGGTTGTATTTGTTAATGAGGAAAATAAAATTCAAAAGCTTGCAAGATACGAAAAGCATGGAAGACTTGAAAGTCAAGAATAATTTTAGATAATGAATTTTTCATCTATATATGAAGCTATTATATTAAAAAGATTTAATTTTTTGTATAATAGCTTCAAGTATAAGGATATATTTATAAAAAGTAGTTGACAAAATAGTTTAAATATTGGTATAATACATTTCGTGATGTGGAGAGATGGTCGAGTTGGTTTAAGGCACCGGTCTTGAAAACCGGCGTACCTTTGCGGGTACCCAGGGTTCGAATCCCTGTCTC
>ONGV01000149.1 GCA_900317445.1 uncultured Eubacteriales bacterium
GAATATATACAGCTATAACAAATATTATTGCTGTTGTAAATCCTATTAATACTTTTCTTTCTGATTTATTTTTAAGTCCTTTAATAAAGCTTTTAATTCCATCTATAAAATAGTCAAGATGAATTCCAAGGTGCATTGCAACTAAAATTAACACAAATGTTAAGGTTGTATTATATATTTTACTCCAAGAAATTAAATTAAGAAAATTTTTGCTATAATAAACAAACATTCCACTTATAAATAAAATCACAAAGCTTAACCCTAATAGTAAATCAAGAAAATAAATAACTTTATATCTTGTTTTAAAATTTTTATTAGTTAAATTCTTTGTAACAGCTTTTATCCAATCTCTATTTAATACTATATGATATATAACCATTGCTAAAAAGACTATTGTAAAAAAATCATGAAAAAACATATTAGTTAAATTAGCATTTATAAGAAGTGTTAAAATAACTCCCATAATAATGCTTAATAATAATTTTGATGTATCTTTGTTGTCCATGAAAATCCCCCCTATCTACTTTCTTAGATAATTATAGTCTTTTTTCCTTAAATTAATCTTAAAAATTTATTACTTTTTTATTTCATTAGATAATTATGTCATTTGATAAACTATGGATATCTTATAAAGTTTAATAAATTTATTATTTATAAAAATTGAAGATTATTTATATCTAAGTTATAAACAACATCCTTTCTTTCAACTACTACATTAACTCTTTTAGATAATTCTTTATCATCTATTACCTTATTTAATAATTCCTTTGTTGGATTCATACAATATGGATTTTTAACCATTTTAAGCATTGTATAATCTCCTCCTGTATCTCCATAAGCATAGCATTTTTCTAAATCTCCATTATAACTATCTATAAGCTCTAAAATGGCCTTTTCTTTACTTTTGCTATCCCACATTGGTATAACCTCTCCTGTATATAGATTATTTTCACCTGTTTTATAAACTGCTCCTCTAAAGTCTGTTAAGCCATATTTTTTTGCCATTTCTTTAACTAATTCATAAGGAGAACCTGACACTGCTATGGTTATATGTCCTTGCTTTTTATGCCACATTATTCTATCTCTTGTAAAGGTATATACTCTGTCTCCCTTTTGTTCTATAACTCTTTTTGCAATATATTCAATTTGGTCTTTTTTTAATCCTTTTATCGCTTCCATATACACATCAATCATTTTTTGAAGATAAAGGTCATAATCTCCTTGTCTTTTATCCCATTTTGTAAATTCTGGTTTAACCTCATTATACCAACGTTCTCCACCTATAATCTCAAATTTAACCATTTTTTTAAAGACTTCTGTTATAAGACCTTCTCTATAAATTGTTCCATCAATATCAAAAAAAGCTATTGTTGTTTTTTTCATATAAATCAACTTCCTTTAACTTTATATTGTATATAGGTTATGATTATAACATAATATTATACTTATATACACTTTTATTTAAAAAAAGAGATGATAGTTTTAAATCTATCATCTCAAATATTTATGCTTCTAAAGTATCTGCTTCTTCTGATTTTTTACAATCTACAATTAACTTAACAAATTTTTCACCATAAGGTAAACAAAATTGTATAAATGGTCCTGTAGTAATTACAGCAATTATAGTTCCAACACCAAAAACTCCTCCAAATAATACTCCAACAATAAAATATGTTAAATCTAATCCTATACGAATCCATCTATATTCAAATTTTAATTTATCTTGAATTATAAATGGAATAATATCATTTGGTGCTACTCCAACATTAGTTGCAGAAAGTATAGAAAATCCTATTGCAATTAAGAAACAACCACCTACTACTATTAAAGATTTTAATACTATATTTAAAGAATCAACTGGTAAATTAGATGTTATATTAACACATACATCTATAATTGGTCCAACTCCAAAGGCACATATTATTGTTCCTACTTTAATTTTCTTTCTATCAAATATAACTATTAATATTGTTGTAACTATTAAAATAATCATATTAGCTCTTCCAGGGGTTGTGTTAAGTAAAAATGATAAACCTTGTGTAAATACAGTAAATGGATCAGAGCCAATACTAGTTTTTAAGAAAATTGCTACTCCTAGTTGGATAATAAACACTCCTAGAAAAAATAAAATAATTTTTTTCAAAAGATTTAACTTTTTATTCATTTTGTTCTCCTTTTCTTTAAAATATATCTTTGTATACTTTTTCAATTGAATTTATTAAATTTAATTATATTTTACTATTTTCATTAAAGTTTCACAAAGTAATTTTTTACAGAAAATCGTTTACTGTCAAAAAAAATAAAAAAATAAGCTAAAAAAAGTGTGGATTATTACTTTTTTTGACATTTACATCATTAATAAAAGTAATAATTCACACTTATTAATTAAAAAAATTATTTATATATTCCTATATCAGTTCTACAATAGCTATCTTTAAAGTTAACAAGCTTAACATTTTCATAAGCTTCTTCTCTAGCTTCTTCTAAAGTTTTTCCTCTTCCAATAACAGATAAAACTCTTCCTCCACTAGTTTTTAAAACTCCATCTTCAAATTTAGCACCTGCTAAAAATACCTTATCTTTTATGCTATCGTCTATTTTTATTTCATATCCCTTATTAAATGTGCCTGGATATCCTCCTGAAGCAAGAACAACATTTATACATACTTCATCTTTCCAAAGTACTTTAGTTTCAGAAAGTTTTTCATCCATAGCTGCTTCTATAAGTTCAAATAAATCACTTTCCATTAAGCTTAAAACTGATTGAGTTTCAGGGTCTCCCATTCTTACATTGTATTCAAGAAGATAAGTTCCCTTTTCACAAATCATAAGGCCAAAGAATATAATTCCTTTAAAGTCAAATCCTTCAGCTTGAATTCCTTTTAAAGTATTATTCATTATGTTTTCTTTAAAGTCTTTCATAACATTTTCAGTTACATATGGATTAGGTGCAAGAACTCCCATACCACCAGTATTTGGTCCTTTTCCTCCATCAAATATTTGCTTGTGGTCCTTTGCTGATATAAATGGAATTATTGTCTTTCCATCTGTTATTGAAAGAATTGAAGCTTCTACTCCATCTAAAAATTCTTCTATAACAACCTTTTGTCCAGCACCTTTAAATATATCATCTATCATATAAGATTTTAAAGCCTTTACTGCCTCTTCTTTTGTTTCACATATAGCAACACCTTTACCAGCTGCTAAGCCATCTGCTTTAATAACAACAGGATATGCACAGTTTTCTACATATTTTAATGCTGGGTCTATTTCTGTGAATACTTCATATTCAGCAGTTTTTACTCCATATTTTTTCATAAAGGCTTTAGAAAAGCTTTTACTTCCTTCAAGTTCAGCACCTTTTTTATCAGGTCCAAAAATTCTTAAACCTTCTGCCTTAAATTTATCAGTTATTCCTTTAGTTAATGGGTCTTCTGGCCCAACAACAGTAAGATAAATATCATTTTCTTTTGCAAATTTAACTAATTCATCTAAATCAGTAATATTTACATTTTCACATTTATTTTCTATTGCAGTTCCACCATTTCCTGGTGCTACATATATTTTTGAAACCTTAGGGCTCTTAGCTAACTTCCATGCAATTGCATGTTCTCTTCCACCTGAACCTATAAGTAATAATTTCATAGGTATACCTCCTTAAAAGTTATATATTAATTCTTCCAAAATTAAAGGGCCAAAATTTAAATTGGCCCTATATTTTTAGTGTTTAAAGTGTCTTAATCCTGTAAATACCATAGATATTCCATGTTCATTACATGCATCTATAGATTCTTGGTCTCTCATAGAACCACCTGGTTGAATTATAGCTTTTATTCCATATTTAGCAGCTGTATCAACAACATCTCTAAATGGGAAGAAAGCATCTGATGCTAAAATAGTTGCTCCCTTTCCTCTTTCTAGGGCATCTTCAGTTGGCCATATTCTATTAACTTGACCTCCTCCAATTCCTAAAGCTATTCCATCGTGAGCTACAACTATAGCATTAGATTTTACATATTTTACAACCTTCATTCCAAATAATAAATCTTTCATTTCTTCTTCAGTTGGCTTCTTTTCTGTAACTACCTTTATTTCATCTATAAGCTTTTTATCTTCTTCTTGTACTAAAATTCCTCCATCTACAGTAACCATATATCTA
>ONGV01000056.1 GCA_900317445.1 uncultured Eubacteriales bacterium
AAAATATTAAACTTTGATTATCCAATGCCAATAGCAGAGACAGCCTCAACATTCTGCGAAACAATAATAAAAAATGCTGCAATAAAAGATGCCAATAAAAAAGAAGCTTTAGCAATACTAGAAACTGAAATATGTGATGATACTCAAGTTATAGTTGATATATATTCAAGATTTTTATTTGAAAAGAATTTATTTGAAAAGAGAAAAGAAAGTGCATTATCAGTAGAAGAAATTAAAAATCTTATGATTGACGCACAAAAAGAAGCCTATGGTGATGGTTTAGACCAAAACTTTTTACATCCTTATATGTGGCTTTGGAAACCTCATTATTATGATGCAGATTATAATTTTTATAATTATCCATATGCCTTTGGATTATTATTCTCAAAAGGATTATATGCAGAATATTTAAAAAGAGGAGATTCCTTTGTAAAAGACTATGAAAAACTCCTTTCTATAACAGGAAAAAATAAATTAGAGGATGTAGCTAAGGTTATGGGAATAGATATTCATAATGTGGAATTTTGGAGAAGCTCATTAAAGCTTATAGAAGATAATATAGAAAAGTTTATAGAAATTAGTAAAAACTAAATAAATATTAAAGACAAAGTATTATCATTAAATATTAAAATGATAGTACTTTTTTTATATATTTACATTAACATAATAATTCTATAATATAACTAAATTATGCAAGAAAACATTAAAAAATTTAGTTATAATAAATTTAATGAAAATGTTTAGAAAACGTAAATATTTTAATGTATCATATGAATTATAAGGTTAAGCAAGGTGGGATTAAAAAATGAATGAAATTTATAAATATGGAAGAAGTTTTTGGAGAACAATTGAAGAGGGCAATGAGCTTTCTTGGATGATAGGTAATGGAATAGGAGGATATGCAGACCACACAGTAGCAGGTGGAGGGGCAATGTGTTTTCATGGATATTTAATTGCCTCTTTAAATCCTCCAGTTAATAGACAGCTTATATTTACAAGAACTCAAGAAATTATAGAGGTTCAAGGAAGAGAATATGATTTAACATCTCAGCAGTATATAGGTGTATCAAAGGATGGACAAAAGTATTTAGAAAAATTCACTTTTGATTCTGTTCCAGAATATACTTACAGAGTTGAGGATATATATTTAAAGAAAACTATTGCTCTTGAATATGGTCATAATACTGCTGTTGTTTGCTATGAAATAGAAAATGGAAGCGAAGCATGTAAGTTAAGAGTTGTACCACTATTTAATTATAGAGGATACGCAGATGTTAGTGAAAGGGGAGATTTAAAATTTAAAACAACAATAAATGATAAAATTTTAAGTTTAGTTCCAGAAAAAAATAAAGATATAACTATAGATTTTTATACATCTAATGGTGTTTATCATGATAGAAACTTAATTCCTACAAGCATGGTAACACCAAATTACTTAATTGAAGAAAATCATTTTTATATGATAGACCATAGAACTGGATTTTTAGGAGTGGACAATCATTATACACCATATGAAGTACAACTTGAGTTAGAGCCTTATGAAAAGAAAAAGTTCTATGTTAAATGTACAATAGAAGGACTTAATGATAAGTCAGGATTTGAAATAGTAAGAGAATACAAAGAAAGAGCAGAAGACTTAGTAAAAAAAGCTAATCTTAATGACTCACTTGCAGATAATTTAGTAAAAGCTGCAGACCATTTTATAGTTAATAGAGAAAGTACAGGCTTAAAAACAGTTCTTGCAGGTTTCCCATGGTTTACAGATTGGGGAAGAGACACAATGATAGCTTTTGAAGGGTTAACTTTAGTTACTAAAAGATTTGATGATGCAAGAGAAATATTAGAATCATTTGCTAAGTATATTAAAAATGGATTAGTGCCTAATGTATTTCCAGATGAAAATACAGAACCTATGTATAATACTGTTGATGCTTCTTTATGGTACTTCCAAGCTACCTATAAATATTTAAAATACACAGGTAAAAAAGAGGATTATGAATTTGTTAAGGAAAAAATATAT
>ONGV01000163.1 GCA_900317445.1 uncultured Eubacteriales bacterium
AGTTATATTTTAAATGACTTAAAGCTTAATATAGGATTTGCAGATAAAATAATTTATGCAGATAAATTAAATTTAGAAGATGCAGAAATTTTAAATCTTAAAAAAGATGATCCAGCTCTTATAATTGAAAATACTGTGTTTCTAACCAATGGTGAGATTTTTGAAGTATCAAAAGTAGTTCATAATTATAAAAATGCAAAGTTATTAAAATCAGCTAATTTTTAAACTTATTTCTTTATTATCAGCTTAATAGGTTATCCATAGTTATTCAACTAATATCATTTCTTGATAGTATAAAAAAAGACCAAAGTACTATTTGTACTGACCCCAAAAAGTTTAACTTTTTGGGGTCAACTCATTTTAGTACAAGGTCTTTTTTTATACAAATTAAGTTATATTTTTTTGTCAAAAAATAAAGAAAAACTTTAAGAAAACCATTGCAATAATAAAAATAATACGCTAATATATAAATATAAAATAAATTTGTATCTACCAATTGTATTGAGTGATACAAATAAAACAAGGAGGAAATAAAAATGAAAATTTTATTAGCATGTTCATCAGGTATGTCAACAAGTCTATTAGTAAACAAAATGAAGGAGGTAGCTAAAGCAGAAGGAATAGAAGCTGAAATTTGGGCTGTAGGTCAAAATCAAATTGAAAATGAAATTACAAAAGCAGATGTATTATTACTAGGACCTCAAATGAGATTCTTAAAATCAAAATTTGCACCATTAGGAAAAGAATTAAATGTACCTGTAGAAGTTATAGCTCCAGTTAGCTATGGTCGTTGTGATGGAAAAGCAGTTTTAAAACAAGCAATGGATTTAATAAATAGCAAAAATTAAGCAACAATTAGATAACAATTAAAGAGTAAGTAAAATTTAATTGGGAGGATACTAAAATGAGTTTATATGAAAAATTAGAATCAAAAATAATGGTTTTGGGAGAAAAATTAAATAACAATAAAATATTAACAGTTCTACGTGACTCCTTTATGTTGGCGTTTCCACTTACTATATTTGGATCAATAATGTTGGTAATAGCAAACTTTCCATTTTTAGATAAGTTATTAGGAGAAAATGGAGTTGAAAAACTAAAAAGTTTTTTAAATCCAGCAGCAACAGCAACAATACAAGTTACTTCTATAATCGTATGTATAGGTATAGGATATTATATGTGCAAAAGAGAAGAAAATATTGAACCAGTTTTTGGAGCAGTAGTAGCTTTAACAGCATTTTTCTTACTAACACCATTTGAAGCACCTATTGGAGATACAGGAGAAGTTTTAACTGACGTACTTGCAATAGCACGTTTAGGAGCAAAGGGAATGTTCGTTGGAATGTTAGCATCCTTTTTAGCAGCTATTCTTTATATTAAAATTGTAAAGAAGAACTGGACAATAAAAATGCCAGCTTCAGTTCCACCAGCAGTTTCAAAGTCTTTTGCAGCATTAATACCAGCTTCATTAACATTAAGTGTATTCCTAGCATTAAGAATAATTTTCATGTTTACTCCATGGGGAAATGTTCATGATTTTATATACCAAATAATTCAGACACCATTAACTAGCTTAGGTAAAGGATTATTTGCAACAATAATTGCAATCTTTGCAACACAAGTATTATGGTTCTTTGGATTACATGGTCAGATAATTGTAAACTCAGTAATGGATCCTATATGGCAAACTTTATCTCTTGAAAATTTAAATGCATATCAAGCAAATCAAGAAGTTACTAATATAGTTACTAAACAATTTATGGAAACATTCACAGTAGGTCTTGGTGGAACAGGTATGACATTAATGGTAGTTATATGTTTATTAATATTTATGAAAAGCAAACAGCTAAAGGAAGTAGGAAAATTAGCTGCACCAGCTGCAATATTTAATGTTAATGAGCCAGTTATATTTGGATTACCTATAGTTTTAAATCCAGTAATAGCTATTCCATGGATAGTAGGACCAATGATAGCAACAGCAGTAGCATATATAAGTATGGCAATTGGATTAGTTCCATTAACTACAGGTGTTACAGTACCTTGGACAGTGCCAATATTCTTAAATGGAATGCTTGCTACTAACTCATTAAGGGGTGGAATATTACAATTAGTTCAAATGGCAATAATATTTGTAACATGGATACCTTTCTTAAAGGCTTTAGATAAGAAAAATTACATGGAAGAACAAGCATTATAAATTTATTAAGGAGAATTGATATGAAAGTAGAATATAAATTTCCAAAAGACTTTTGGTGGGGAACAGCTACATCTGGTCCCCAATCAGAAGGAGCAAGTGATGTAGATGGAAAATCTCAAAGTATATGGGATTTTTGGTATGAGAAGGAACCAGAAAGATTTCATAATAATATAGGACCAAAGGATACATCAACTTTTTATTCAAATTATAAGGAAGACATAAAATTCTTAAAAGAAACAGGACAAAATTCATTTAGAACATCTATACAATGGTCAAGATTAATTCCAAATGGAAAAGGTGAAGTTAATGAAAAGGCAGTAAAATTCTATAATGATTTAATAGATGAATTAATAAAAAATGATATTATGCCAATTATAACTTTATTCCATTTTGATATGCCTATGTGTATGCAAAAGCTTGGCGGATGGGAGAGCAGAGAAGTTGTTGAAGCATATGCTGAATATGCTAAGGTATGTTTTGAACTATTTGGTGATAGGGTTAAGCATTGGATGACTTTTAATGAACCTATAGTTCCAGTTGAAGGTGGATATTTATATGATTTCCATTATCCAAATGTTAGAGATGGAAAGAGAGCTGTTCAAGTAGCTTATAATACAATGTTAGCTAGTGCAAAAGCAATACAAAAGTATAAAAGTTTAAATCTTGATGGAAAAATAGGAATAGTTCTTAACTTAACTCCTTCATATCCAAGAGATGCAAAAAATCCAGAAGATTTAAAAGCTTCTCATATAGCAGATTTATTTTTCAATAGAAGTTTTCTAGATCCATCAGTAAAAGGAGAATACCCTAAGGATTTAGTAGAAATATTAAAGGAAAACAATGTATTACCTAAGGTAGAAGATGGAGATTTAGAAATAATAAAGAATAATGTAATTGATTATTTAGGAGTTAATTATTATCAACCAAGAAGAATAAAGGCAAAGGAAAGTGAAGTAGATAAAACTGTATTTATGCCTGATTGGTTCTTTGATAATTATGAAATGCCAGGACGTAAGATGAATCCATATAGAGGATGGGAAATATACGAAAAAGGTATATATGACATTGGTATAAATATTAAGGAAAATTACAATAATATACCATATTATATCTCTGAAAATGGTATGGGAGTTGAAGGTGAAGAAGCATATATCAATTCTGAAGGTGTAATAGAGGATGATTACAGAATAGAATTTATAAAGGAACATTTAAAATGGCTTCATAAAGCTATTGAGGAAGGTTCTAACTGTTTAGGATATCACATGTGGACATTTATTGACTGCTGGTCTTGGACAAATGCTTACAAAAATAGATATGGATTAGTAGCTTTAGATTTAAAAACTCAAAAACGTACTATTAAAAAGAGTGGTAGATGGTTTAAAGAATTATCACAAAATAATGGATTTTAAAGAGGAGAAAGTAATATGAATAAGGATCAAATATATGAAGTATCTTTTCAAATAATAATGAATAGTGGAGAAGCTCGTAGCATGGCTATGGAATCAATAGCTGAAGCTAAAAAAGGAAACATAGAAAATGCAAGAAACTTATTAACTCAAGCAAGAGAGGAAATTAATAAAGCTCACAAATATCAAACAGATTTAATTCAAGCAGAAGCAAATGGAGAGGAAAATGATATAAATGTATTATTAATACATTCTCAAGACCATTTAATGACTGCCATGGTAATCCTTGATTTAGCTGGTGAATTCATAGATGTATATGAGACAATAAAGAAATAATTTAAAAATAAAGTCATTTAA
>ONGV01000154.1 GCA_900317445.1 uncultured Eubacteriales bacterium
ACAAAGACCAGCAGTTAATGCAGGTATATCAGTATCAAGAGTTGGTGGTAGTGCTCAAATAAAAGCTATGAAGAGTGTTACAGGTACTTTAAGACTTGAATTAGCACAATATAGAGAACTTGCAGCCTTTACTCAATTTGGTTCTGATTTAGATGCAGATTCTTCTAGAAGACTTGAAAAAGGAAAGAGATTAATAGAGGTATTAAAACAAGACCAATATCAACCTATGCCTGTAGAAAAACAAGTTGCTATTATTTATGCAGCAGTTAACAATTTCCTTTCAGATATTAAAGTTAGTGATATTAAAAAATTTGAAAAAGAATTTTTAGAATATATGGATACTCATCATAGAGATTTATTAAAATCAATTGTTGATGGAAAAGTTTTAACAGATGAAATTAAAGAAGAATTAGAAGTATCCATAACAGAATTTAAAAAGATTTTCTTACAAGAAGCATAGAGTTTTCTGGGAGGTGGAAATATGGGTGCAGCAGGACTGGTTGATATAAAAAGAAGAATAAAATCAGTAGAAAGTACCAGAAAGATAACAAATGCCATGGGAGTTGTTGCCACTTCTAAGCTTAGAAAATGTAGGAAGGAATTATCTAATAATGATGTATACTTTAAAGCAGCTGAAGAAACTATTAAATCTTTAGCTGCTATAGCTAATGATTATGAAAATTTAGATTTCCCTTATTTTAGCCCTAAAAATAGTGATTCAAAGCTTTATATAGTTATTACATCCGATACAGGATTATGTGGTGGATATAATAATAATATAGTGTCCTATCTTAGTTCTTTAACAGATGATGATAAAGATAAAATGAAGGTTATTACTATTGGAGCTAAAGGAATTCCTTATGTAAAAAGAGCAGGATTTAATACAGTTACAGAATATGTGGATATACCAAATATTCCAACAACTAAGGAAGTTAAGGTAATATATGAAAAGGCAGTTAGTCTTTTTAATAGTGGCGAAGTTTCAGAGGTATATGTAGTGTATACAAATTTTATAAGCCCTGTAAAACAAGTTCCAAGTTTAGAAAAGTTGTTACCAATTGATAAACTTGAAGGTGAAGGGCAAGCAAAAATAGTAGAGCCAAGTTTAGATATTGTTTTAAAAGATGCACTTGATGCTTATTTAAAAGGCAAGTTAAGATATTTAATTTTAAATGCAAAATGCAGTGAAGAAAGCGCTAGAATGACTGCTATGGATGGAGCTACAAGTAATGCAAATGATTTATTAGCAAGTCTTAACTTAAAATATAATAGAATAAGACAAACGATGATTACGCAAGAAATATCAGAGATAGTTGGAGGAGCATCAGCTCAAAAATAGTAAGGAGGTATGTATATGCCTGATAAAATTGGTAAAGTAGTTCAAGTAATTGGACCAGTAGTTGATATAAAATTTGATTCAGACTCTCTACCAAATTTATACAACGCTATTCATATAAATTTAGGAGAGCAAATATTAGTTGCAGAAGTTGAACAACATGTAGGTGATGATATTGTAAGAACTATCGCTATGGAGGCAACTGAAGGACTAAGAAGAGGTATGGAGGCTATTGATACTGGAAAGCCTATTGAAGTACCTGTAGGAGAATGTGTTTTAGGAAGATTATTTAATGTACTTGGAAATGCAATAGATAATTCAGAAAAAGTAGATGCTAAAGAAAAATATCCTATTCACAGACCAGCACCAAGCTTTAAAGATCAATCAGTAGAGCCTGAAATGTTTGAAACAGGAATAAAAGTTATTGATTTATTAGCACCTTATCAAAAAGGTGGTAAGATAGGATTATTTGGTGGAGCTGGAGTTGGAAAGACAGTTTTAATACAAGAATTAATAAATAATATTGCTAAAGAGCATGGTGGATTATCTGTTTTCACAGGAGTTGGAGAAAGATCAAGAGAAGGTAATGACCTTTATCATGAAATGAAGGATTCAGGAGTTTTAGCAAAAACAGCATTAGTATTTGGACAAATGAATGAACCACCAGGAGCTAGAATGAGAGTTGCTTTAACTGGACTTACAATGGCTGAGTATTTTAGAGATAGAGGTCAAGATGTACTTTTATTTATAGATAATATATTTAGATTTACTCAAGCAGGTTCAGAAGTTTCTGCTCTTCTTGGAAGAATACCATCAGCTGTTGGATATCAACCAACACTTGCAACTGAAATGGGTGCACTTCAAGAAAGAATTACATCTACAACAAATGGGTCTATAACATCTGTTCAAGCAGTATATGTTCCAGCTGATGACCTTACAGACCCAGCACCAGCAACAACATTTACTCACTTAGATGCAACAACAGTTTTATCAAGAAGTATATCAGAACTTGGAATTTATCCAGCTGTTGATCCTCTTGAATCAACTTCAAGAATACTAGATCCAAGAATAGTAGGAAAAGAACATTATGAAGTTGCAACAAGAGTTAAAAATATACTTGAAAAATATAAAGAACTTCAAGATATTATAGCAATACTTGGTGTTGATGAACTTTCTGATGAAGATAAGATTACTGTTAGCAGAGCAAGAAAGATACAAAGATTCTTGTCACAACCATTTACAGTAGGAGAGCAATTCTTAGGAATTAAAGGTAAATATGTTCCAATAAAAGATACAATAAAAGGATTTAAAGAAATTTTAGATGGAGAACATGATGA
>ONGV01000155.1 GCA_900317445.1 uncultured Eubacteriales bacterium
ACGGAGGTAGAGGTATGTCAAAGAAACCAGTTATGTTAATGATACTAGATGGATTTGGTATAGCAGAAAAATCAGAAGGAAATGCAGTTGCATTAGCAAAGAAGCCAAATTTTGATAGATTAGTAAAGGAGTATCCTAATACTCAATTACAAGCAAGTGGAATGGCAGTTGGTCTTCCAGAAGGACAAATGGGTAATTCAGAAGTTGGACATTTAAATATAGGTGCAGGAAGAATAGTATATCAAGAATTAACTAGAATTACTAAATCAATTGAAGATGGAGACTTTTTTGAAAATGAAGCTTTAATGAAGGCTATGAAAAATGCTAAGGAAAATAATGCTTCATTACACTTAATGGGACTTTTATCAGATGGAGGAGTTCACTCTCACATTGACCATTTAAAAGGACTTTTAGAATTTGCAAAGAAAGAAGGACTTCAAAAGGTTTATGTTCATGCATTTATGGATGGAAGAGATGTACCACCATCTTCAGGTAAAGAATTTATAATAAAAGCAGAAGAAATGATGAAGGAAGTTGGAGTTGGTCAAATAGCTACAGTAAGTGGAAGATACTATGCTATGGATAGAGATAACAGATGGGAAAGAGTTCAACTTGCTTACAATGCTATAGTTTTAGGAGAAGGTGAAAAAGCATCATCAGCAGTAGAAGCCATAGAAAATTCATATCATGATGAAAAGACAGATGAATTTGTATTACCATGTGTAATAGAAGAAGATGGTCACCCAACAGCTACAATAAAAAATGGTGATTCAGTTGTATTCTTTAACTTTAGACCAGATAGAGCTAGAGAATTAACTAGAGCTATAAATGATAAGGAATTTGCAGGATTTAAGAGAGAAACTTTAAATCTTACTTTTGTAACAATGACTCAATATGATAAAACTTTAGAAGGGGTTAACATAGCATTTAAGCCTCAAACTTTAGTTAATACATTAGGGGAATATGTTTCAAGCAAGGGATTAGAACAATTAAGAATAGCAGAAACTGAAAAGTATGCTCATGTTACTTTCTTCTTTAATGGTGGAGTAGAAAAGGAAAACCCAGGAGAAGAAAGAAAGGTTATACCTTCTCCAAAAGTTGCTACATATGACCTAAAACCAGAAATGTCTGCATATGAAGTTACAGATGAATTATTAAACAGATTAGACCAAGATAAATATGATATGATTATATTAAACTTTGCAAATCCAGACATGGTTGGTCATACTGGAGTAGTTCAAGCGGCTGTTAAAGCAATTGAAGCTGTTGATGAATGTTTAGGAAAGATAGTAGATAAGGTATTAGAAAAGGATGGAACTGTATTTATAACTGCTGACCATGGAAATGCAGAAACAGAAATTGACTTCTCAACAGGAAATCCATTTACTGCACATACTACTAATCCAGTACCATTTGTATGGGTTTCAAACAATATAAATGGAAGAACTTTAAAGAGTGGAAAACTTGCAGATATTGCACCAACAATGCTTAATGTTATGAATCTTGAAGTTCCAGAAGAAATGACAGGAGAATGTTTAATAAGTAAATAATAACAAAAAAATTACAAAATGTTTAAAATAGGACTAAAATCAAATTTTAGTCCTATTTTTTTGTAAAAATGTCGTATTATATATATGATAAAACATTTTAGGGGTGGTTAAATGAAACTAAAAATGAAAGTAATATATATTTTTTTATTATTAGTAATATTTTTTTCTTTAGCATCAAAGAATGTGATACCATCAACTATTAGTAAAAATACAGAAACTGGTATAGAAAAAATAAATAGTATGCAGAATAAAACAGTTGCTGATATTAAGAAAAATATTACAAATAAAAAAATTGATGTTGAAGAAAAAAATATAGAAAATATAATAGATAAAGCAATAAGTGCTCCAGTATATACTACAAAAGATTATAGAGAATTTTTTAATAATACTGTATTTATGGGAGATTCATTAACAGAAGCAATATATGCTTATGAATTTTTAGACAGTACATCAGTAGTTGCAGAAAAGGGCAAAAATGTTATGACAGCATTAGAAGATGATGTGCCTAAAGTAGTAAATTTAGTACCAAATAGAGTGATAATGCTTTATGGTATGAATGATTTATCTTGTTTTGGAAATTTAAATGATTTTTATGATAAGTATAAAATTTTAGTAAATTCAATAAAAGAAAAATTACCAGAAACTCAAATTATAATTATATCAACTTTTTATGTTACAGATGAAGCAGCAATGACTTCGCAAAATTTATCTAAAGATAGGGTTGATGAAGCAAATAAGTACATAAAAAAAATGTGTGAAGAAGAAAGTATAACATATCTTGATTTAAGAAGTATAATTTCCAAAAAGCCAAATCTTTATGAACCAGATGGAATTCATGTAGTGGCGGATTTTTACAATATATACTTAGAGGTATTAATGAATGTTTTAAAAGGTGAATAATATGAAAATAAAAAAAATATTAGTAATGTTTTTAATTATTATGTGTAGCTTTACAATGATAGCATGTGGATATAAAGATGTTCCTTTAAGTGAGTTAAGTGATAAAGTATTATCAGTAACAGATAAATCAAAACTTGTACTTGGTGATAGTAAGACTTTAAGAAGGTATTATGGACTTAATTCTAATGATTATGATGAAGTTTGTATATATACTCCAAGTTCAACTATGGAAGTAAGTGAACTTCTTATAATAAAAATGAAAGATAGTTCTTCTCAAGCTGATGCAATAGAAGCAAGTATTGATAGTAGAATTCAAAAGCAAAGTGATAACTTTAAAGATTATGCCCCAGAGCAATATGGCATTGTACAAAATTATGAACTATCCATTAAAGGAAATTATGTATTTTTTGTTATCTCAGAAGATGCACATGATATGAAAAAGGAATTTAAAGACTATATAAAATAAGAACGGAGTAGTAATAATGATTTTTAGTAGTATTATATTTATTTTCACTTTTCTTCCTATAGTATTAGCAATTTATTATATTTTTCCTAAAAAACTTAGAAATTTTGTTTTACTTATTGCAAGTCTTGTTTTTTATGCTTGGGGAGAACCAGTATACATATTTTTAATGATATTTACAACTATCTTTAATTACTTAATGGCATTATGGATAGATATAAGAAAAGGAAAGAAAAAAAGGACATTTCTCATAATAACAGTTATAGTTAATTTATTGATTTTAGGATATTTTAAGTATTATGGATTTTTAATAGAAATAATAAATAGTATTTTTCATGTATCAATTAAATATACACAACTAGCACTTCCAATAGGAATATCATTTTATACATTTCAAACTTTGTCATATGTAGTAGATGTATATTTGAAGAAAGTGAAAGTACAAAAGAATTTAATAGATTTTAGTACATATATAACAATGTTTCCACAATTAGTTGCTGGTCCTATAGTTAAATACTCAGATATTGAAAAGCAACTTAAAAATAGAAAAGAAAGTTTTGATAATTTTGGAATAGGTGTTGAAAAATTTATAATAGGATTAGGGAAAAAAGTTCTTCTTGCTAATAATATAGGAATGTTGTGGAATACAATACAAGCCCAAAATTTAGAAGATATATCAGTTTTAACAGCATGGCTTGGTGCAATTGCATACACTATGCAAATTTATTTTGATTTTTCAGGATACTCAGATATGGCAGTTGGTCTTGGAAGAATGTTTGGTTTTAAATTTATAAGAAACTTTAATTATCAATATATATCAAAAAGTGTAACTGAGTTTTGGAGAAGGTGGCATATTTCATTAAGTAGTTGGTTTAAGGAATATGTATATATACCTCTTGGAGGAAATAGAAAAGGAGTGTTAAAGCAATGTAGAAATCTTCTAATAGTATGGACTCTTACAGGACTATGGCATGGGGCAAGCTATAATTTTGTAGCATGGGGTCTTTATTATGGAATACTACTTATGTTTGAAAAGTTTATTTTTAAGAAAGTTTTAAATAAGTTACCAGTATTGATAAAAAAAATTTATACTATGGTAATAGTTATTGTAGGATGGGTTCTTTTTGTAGCACCAAATTTATCATGGGCTGTTAAGTATATAAAAATTTTATTTTTTGTAGGAAAAAATAAATTTATAGATGGAAACTTTAAGTATTATTTAAATAATAATTTTATATTGCTTATAATACTTATTTTTGCTTCAACTCCTTTCTTAAAAAATATATTTAATAGTATAAAAAAATCAAGAGGAGGATATGCAATTGCAATAATTTTACAATATACTTTATTTATTTTAGTAATAGCATATTTACTTAATGCAAGTTACAACCCATTTTTATATTTTAGGTTTTAAGGAGTAAAATTTTTATGGACGAAAGAGAGTTATACAGAAGGGTAGAATTGTATAAAAAAAGAAAGTTATATGAAAAAGATCCTTCATACAAAAAGAAAATTTCATATAAAAAGAAAAGAACATATAATATTTTAATTAGTATTTGTTTTATTATTTTTATAGAAGGAATATTTATTATAAATTACTTTAAAAATGATACAGATGTTTCAGTTATGGAGAATAGAACATTAACTCATAAGCCTAGATTTGATATAGATAATTTAATTGAAGGAAGATATACTAAAAAGTATGAAAGTTATAAAAATGATCAGTTTATTTATAGAGAAAAACTTATAAATGTAAAAGCCTCAGTAGATTCTTTACTTATGAAAAAAGATAATAATAATGTTTATAAAGGCAAAGATGGTTACTTATTTGAAGCCTTTGAAAAACCAAATGAAGAAAATGAAAAAAGTAATATAGAGGCAATAAATGCCTTTATGGAAAAGCATAGTGATATAAATACAACATTTATGCTCATTCCAATATCATCAACAGTATTAAAAGAAAAACTTCCTAAGAATGCACCTATTTTAGATGAAAAAATCTATGTAGAGGAATTTGAAAAAAGTTTAGATAGTAGGATAAACTTTATTTATCCATATGATACAATGAGTTCTCATAAAGAAGAATATATTTATTATAAAACTGACCATCATTGGACAACTCTTGGTGCTTATTATGCCTATGAAGAACTGTGTAAAAAATTAAAATTAAATAAGAAAAGTTTAAATAAATATACTGAGGTGTTAGCTACAGATGAATTTTATGGCACATTATATTCAAAAGGATTATTTAAAGTGAAAAAGGGTGATGATATTTATGTATATATTAATAAAGATGAGAAGGATGAAAGTATAATAACATATACAGAAGAAAAGAAAAAAAGTGCATCTTTTTATGATACAGAAAAACTTAAAGAAAAAAATAAATATGAATTATTTTTAGGTGGAAACCACCCTATTGTAGAAATAGAAAATGTAAATGTAAATAATGATAAAAAACTTCTTATGATAAAGGATTCCTATGCTAATAGTTTTGTGGAATTTTTAACACCATTTTTTTCAAAAATAGTAATGGTAGACCCTAGATATTATTATGAGGATATTGAAAATCTTATATCTAAAGAAAAGTTTACAGATATCTTGTATTTATATAATTCAAATACTTTTTTTCAAGATAACTCATTATCCCTTGTTTTAAATAATTAATAAAATTCCATGTTTTGTTTGTAATTAATAAAACATGGGATTTATTTATAATTAAAAAAACAGTTTTTAAAGAAAATTATATAAAAGAGAGTTAAATGTATAATATAAGAAAAAATTGTAGTATAATATAAATATGAGAAATAAAAATATTTTATAGAAAAATATGTATAAAAACTTCTTACAATAGTTGTAAATTTATTAAATTTTTAGTAAAATTAAGTTGTGAGTTTATTTATGTATTTTATAAAAGGATGAGGAGGAGTAAGGTTTTGGCAAAAACTAAGAATGATAAAATAATTACTAATGAGTTAAAGGAAAAGGAAGTTTTAAAAGATAGTGAAGTTCTTATTAAGGAAATAGATAAAGTTGAAGATGAAAAGGTTGTTAAACCAAAAAGAACAACTAAAACTAAAAAGGAAAAAACTACCAAAAAATTAGAAGATAAAGTAGCAGATGAGGTTGTAAAAGAAGCTGAAATAACTAAAGAAGAAAAACCAGTTAAGGAAACAAGTGCAAAAAAAGCTACTACAACAAAAAGAGTTAGTTATACAAATTTCTATGCTGGAAAGGAATATGAAGCTCAAAAAATATTTGGTTCACACTTTGTTACAGAAAAAGGTGTTAAGGGAGTAAAATTTACAGTATGGGCACCAAATGCTAAAGAAATATGGTTAGTATGTGATTCAAATGAGTTTAAAGTAGATGATAATTATAAGCTTAAAAAGGTATCAAAGAAAGGAATATGGTCAATCTTTATTCCAAATATGGAAGCTGGAGAAAAATATAAATATGCTATTATGAGTCCATGGGATAATATTGTGTATAAAGCAGACCCATATGCAATATGTTCAGAAGTTAGACCAAATACAGCATCAATAGTATGTAAGCCAGAAAAGTTTACATGGGAAGATAGAAATTGGATAGCAAAAAGAAAAAGAAGAAATCTTTTTACAACTCCAATGAATATATATGAAGTACATTTAGGTTCTTGGAAACGTAAAGAAGATGGAAGTTTTTATACTTATGATGAATTAGCAGATATGCTTCCAGAATATGTTGAAGAAATGGGTTATACACATATTGAATTTATGCCTCTTATTGAATATCCTTTAGATGCTTCTTGGGGTTATCAAGGAGTTGGATATTTCTCATTAACATCAAGGTATGGAACTATTGAAGGTTTTAAAAAGCTTGTAAATGAGTTCCACAAAAGAAATATTGGAATAATTTTAGACTGGGTTCCAGGACATTTCTGTAGAGATGCTCATGGATTATATATGTTTGATGGAACTCCAACTTATGAATATAAAGATGCTTGGAAGGCAGATAATAAAGGATGGGGAACATCTAATTTTGATTTAGGAAAACCAGAAGTTAAAAGCTTTTTAATTTCTAGTGCAATGTATTGGATAAAGGAATTCCATATAGATGGAATAAGAATGGATGCTGTATCTAATATGCTTTATTTAGATTATGATAGAAAACCAGGAGAATGGGTTCCAAACATTTATGGTGACCATGGAAATCTTGAAGGAATAGAATTCTTAAAAGAAATAAATAAAGTAATACATGATTCTAAAACAAATGTAATGATGATTGCAGAGGAATCAACAGCTTGGAAAAATGTTACTAAACATGATGAAGAAGATAGTCTTGGATTTGACTTTAAGTGGAATATGGGCTGGATGAATGACACATTAGAATATGTGAAGTTAGACCCTATATATAGAAAATATCATCATAATAATATAACATTCTCTATTCACTATAATTATACAGAAAACTTTATATTGCCAATATCTCATGATGAGGTAGTTCATGGTAAGGGGTCACTTATTGCTAAAATGTATGGTGATGACTGGAATAAATATGCTGGATTAAGATTATATCTTGCTTATATGATGGGACATCCAGGAAAGAAACTTACCTTTATGGGAACTGAATTTGGACAATTTACTGAATGGAAAGAAAATGAGGACCTTTATTGGAGTGTAATAGATAAATATGAAATTCATAAACAAATTCATAATTTCTCAAAGGAATTAAATAAATTCTATTTAGAAAATAAGAGTTTATGGGAATTAGATTATGACAGAAAAGGCTTTACATGGATAGATGGTGGAAATACAGAACAAAGTATTTTCAGTTTTGTAAGAAATGGTAAAAAACAAGGAGACATGTTATTGTTTATATGTAACTTTACACCAATGGTTTATTATGATTTTATGGTGGGAGTTCCTTATGAAGGAGAATATGTTGAAGTATTCAATACTGATGAAGAAAGATTTGGTGGTTCAGGACAAGTAATGGGAGATGTTACTTTAGTAAGTGAAAAAGTTAAAAAGGAAGTAGTAGAAATTTCAGAAGAAAATAATGAAATTTCAGATGAAGTTGCAGTAGAAAAAGTTGTTGAAGAAGAACCATTATTTAATGGACAACCATATACAATAAAAGTGAAAATACCTCCAATGGCTGTTTTAGTTATTGGATTAAAGAAATAATAAGGAGGAGTATAAGGATGAACGTATTACTAGTAGGAGCAGAAGCACATCCCTTTATAAAAACAGGAGGTCTTGGCGATGTAATGGGAGCATTGCCAAAGGCACTTAATAAAATTGGAGTAGATGCAAGAGTAGTTATCCCTAACTATAAAAATATAAATTGGAATTTTAAAAAGGACTTTAAATTTATAAAGTGGTTCTTTGTAAAAGTAGGATGGAGAACAAAATATTGTGGTGTTTTTGAATATAAGTATGGAGGAGTAACTTATTATTTCTTAGATAATGAGGAATATTTTAATAGAGATACTTTATATGGACATTTTGATGATGGAGAAAGATTTGCTTTCTTTGATAGAGCAGCAATTCAATTTTTAAAAGAAATAAACTGGCATCCAGATGTAATACATTGTAATGACTGGCAAACAGGAATGATTCCTGTACTTTTAAGACTTGAGTATGGTAAATTTGATGATTTTTATAGAAATATAAAAACAGTATATTCAATTCATAATATAGTATTCCAAGGAGCTTTCGATAGACATGTTCTTCCAGAACTATTTGGATATAACTTTAATGCTTATAACAATAGAACTCTTGAATATTGCCATGGTGTAAGCTATATGAAAGGTGGTATAAATTATTCAGATAAGGTTTCAACAGTAAGTTATACTTATGCAAAAGAAATACAAACTCCACAATATGGACATGGTCTTGATGGCTTATTAAGACAAAGAAGCTATGCTTTAAAAGGAATTTTAAATGGAATAGATTATGATGAATATAATCCATGGGATGATAACTTTATATATCAAAAATACAATTATGATTACCGTGTAGATAAAAATATAAATAAAACAAGATTACAAAAGGAATTAGGCCTTCCAGTAAGACCAGAGGTCCCAATGCTTGCAATAGTTTCAAGACTTACAGAACAAAAGGGTATGAACTTAGTTTTAGATATAGCTCAAGGAATTGTTGATATGGATGTTCAACTTGTTATTTTAGGAACAGGGGATAAATATTTTGAAGATTGCTTTAGAGGACTTCAATATCATCATCCAAATAAGGTTTCAGCACAAATCAAGTTTGATAATGGCTTAGCACATAAAATATATGCAGGAAGTGATATATTCTTAATGCCATCATTATTTGAACCATGTGGATTAGGACAACTTATAGCATTAAGATATGGAACTATTCCAGTTGTAAGAGAAACAGGAGGATTAAAAGATACAATAAATCCATTTAATGAATATACAGGAGAGGGAAACGGATTCTCATTTAGAAACTTTAATGCACATGAATTCTATAATACAGTAGCATATGCTGTTCATACTTTCTATAATAAATGGAATTGGAATATGTTAATTGACCATGCTGTTAATTCAAATAACAGCTGGGAAAAATCAGCTTGGGAATATAAAGGTATGTATGAAGAAGTAATGAGTTTCCCATACTGGTGCATTTAGTAAAGAATAATTTATTCAGCACGATTTTACAGGAGATGATACTATGAGAAAAAATGAAATGGTAGCAATGATTCTAGCAGGTGGACAAGGTTCTAGATTAGGAGTGCTTACTAAGCATATAGCTAAACCAGCAGTTCCATATGGAGGAAAATATAGAATAATAGACTTCCCTTTAAGTAATTGTTCTAATTCAGGGGTATATACTGTAGGGGTTTTGACACAGTATAAACCTCTTGAATTAAATGCCCATATTGGAATTGGAGCACCTTGGGATCTTGATAGACGTGATGGTGGAGTAAGTATTTTACCACCTTATCAAGAAGAAAAGGGAGGTAATTGGTACAAAGGAACTGCCAATGCTATCTATCAAAATATAGAATTTATAGATAGATATAATCCAGAATATGTTTTGATTTTATCTGGAGATCATATTTATAAAATGAATTATGAGGAATTATTAAACTATCATAAAGAAAGAAATGCAGATGTTACTATATCAGTTATTGATGTAACACTAGAAGAAGCTAAAAGATTTGGTATCATGAATACTAATGACGACTTATCAATATACGAATTTGAAGAAAAACCACAACATCCAAAGAGCACAAAGGCTTCTATGGGAATATACATTTTTAATTGGAAAGCTTTAAAGAAATATCTTAAAGAAGATGAAGCAAATCCAAATTCAAGTAATGACTTTGGTAAAGATATAATTCCTGCTATGCTAAAGGATGGATTAAAGATGTATGCTTATCCATTTAAGGGATACTGGAAAGATGTTGGTACAATAGATAGTTTGTGGGAAGCTAATATGGACTTATTAAAGGAAGATTCAGGATTAGATTTATACAGTAATGATTTAAGAATTTATTCTGCAAGTGATGTTAGCCCGGCACAATATTTAGGACCTAATGCAGAAGTAAAAAATTCATTGGTGACAGATGGATGTGCTGTATATGGAAAGGTAGAAAATTCTGTTATATTCCAAAATGTTTACATAGGTAAAAATACAGTTATTAAAGACTCTGTAATAATGCCCAATGTAAAAATTGGAGATAATATTAAAATTAACAAAGCTATTATTGGAGATAGTGCAACAATAAGAAAAGATTCAACTGTTGGAAATGGAAAGGAAATAGTAGTAATTCCAGCAAAAAAAGACATAAAGGCAAATAGCAATATTATAGCAGAAGTATAAACTTTCTAAGGGTAAGGAGGAATTTTGTAGTGAATAATTGTGTAGGAATAATAAATTTAGATGAAAATGAAAATAGAATGATGGGACTAACAAAAAATAGAGTATTAGCTTCTGTTCCATTTGCAGGAAGATATAGAATAATAGATTTTATATTATCTAATATGACTAATTCAGGAATAGAGTGCATAGGAATATTTACAAAAAATAAATCAAGATCATTAATGGACCATTTAACTAATGGTAGACCATGGGACCTTCATAGAAGGAATAATGGATTAAAGGTTTTTAACTTTGGAGATAACAATCTTGTAGAAGATGATGTACATGATTTTTATGAAAATAGAAAATTTATTGAATATAGTAAGTGTGAATATGTATTATTAGCTTCATCTCAAATGATTTGTAACATTGATTATAATAGGGTATTAGAACAACATATTAAAAATAATAATGATGTTACTATTGTATATAAAAGTGTAGATAAAGATGATATAAAAGATTTTGAAGACTGTAGAACAGTTATGCTTGATGAAAATGACAGAATAGTTTCTTGTGGAGAAAATGTAGTGGATGGAGAATCTACTAATGTAAATATGGAAATGTACATTTTAAAGACAAGCATGTTTTTAGATATAGTTGATAAGAGTGTGAAAAATGGAAATTATAAGAAGGCTAAAAGATTTATAACTGATAATGTAAGAGCTTTCAAAGTTGGGGGATATAAGTTTGAAGGATATGTAGCATGTATAAATTCTTTAACAACATATTATAATGCCAATATGGATTTATTAAAATTCAAAATTAATAGAGAGTTATTCTCAGAAGAAAATCCAATATATACAAAAGCTAGAAGTGAAGGACCAACTAAATATACAAAAACAAGTATTGTAAATAATTCAATAGTAGCTAATGGATGTATTATTGAAGGTGAAGTTAAAAATTGTATAATTGGTAGAAAGGTTCATGTGGAAAAAGGTGCAAAGCTTGAAGGATGTATAATTATGCAAGAAAGCATAATAGGAAAA
>ONGV01000156.1 GCA_900317445.1 uncultured Eubacteriales bacterium
GCATTTCCTCCATAAATAGATGAAAAAGCAAGTACCCATCTCTTTTTAGCCTCTGCTCCTAGCTCAAACCATCTGTCAAAAACCTCATTTGCAAATAATGCTAAGTCTTTTTCATTTAATTTTTCTGCTATTTTATTTCCATCTTGACTTATTGCTATAGTTCCTGTTGAAGAATAGCATAATAATAAGGCATTTAAATACTCATCACTACAATATTCCTCACTATCTTTCATTTTTACCTTACATAAATTTTCTAATCCAATCCATGATAAGGAGCTTTTTCTATTTCCTTTTAATATATTTTTTATAAAAGATTCATCAGATAGTGTTTCATTATTTTGCTCTTCAAGGTTCAATGTTTTCATTAATAATGTTCTTATTTTTTGACTTTTTTCTTTTTCTAAAGCATTAGTTAATTCTTCTATTATAGAATTTTTAGTTTCTTCACTACATTCCTTAGAATTTTTGAAGCTATCTAAAATTCTTATAGTCACTTCTCTTTCTCCTTGCTTTTTAGAAGAAAGTTTTTCTTTTACTAGTGGATAAAATTCTATTTCATCTTCAAATAATGATATTAATTTTTCTTTTACAATCTTTGAAGAATCTTCAAAATAGGATATTAATATTTTAGCATTTTCCTCATTTTTAACCTTAAAAATAGATTCTAAAAATCTTGCTCTTCCCTCTGCAGATACTATCTTTATAAATTTTACAAACTCTTCTTTATTGTTAGCTATCATTTTATCTATTATGCTTTGAACAGCAATTTTCTTTACCTCTTCATATCCATAGGTTGAAAACATATAATCAACAATAGTCATCTGTTTTCCAAGATTTAAATCATTTTCATTAAATAAATCAAATATATAATTCATAATTTCAATAGTTGATTCTGAACAGCTATTATAAGAGTTATTAGAAATTGATATGTGCCATATATATGTTTCCTCTCCAATAGCACCAAGAAGTAATAAAATCCTATCATATAAATCCTTCATATTGCATTTTCTTAAAATATTTAAATTTTTCTTAAGCTCTTGTATATTAGGATAGTAGTATCTTGAAACTGGTGTAAGTGAATAAAATACATGCTTACATTCTTCAAAGAACTTTTTCCCACTTAAAAATTCTCTTACTATAAGTGCCTCATCATTTGTAAGATTTCTTCTGCACAATTCATTAGACTTTAACAAAGAATTTATACAATTATCTCTTATGCTTTCAAAGTATTTTTCCTTGTCTTCTGCATTAAGGAAAAATGACATTAAATAATTGCTCATAGAAGGTTCACACATCTTTGAAGCTTTCTCAAAGGATTTACTGTCTTCCTTAAACTTTTTTTCAAGAAGCTCTCTTCCTTTATCTTGTCCTCCAAATCTCTCAGCATACCATAAAATATAATATTTTCCTTCAATACCCAATACTTTATCCAAATTATATACTTCATTACCATAGAAATTTTCATACCTTATCCCTTTTTCACTGTAAAATCTACTTGGCATTATATTATAAACTGAATTTAAGGTACCTTTTGGAGTAGCTTTTGCAAAGAATTTAACAAACCTATTAAGAATCCTTGAATTATTAAAATTTAAATATGATAATCCTACTAAAAACTCAAGAAGGTAGTTGCCAATTTCATAGGATTTAGTTGCATTTATAATAAACTTTAACTCTCCATCTTCAAAATCTCTATCACTTTTTATAAAGTCTACTATTTTTTTCACAAAATCCTCTGGAAGTTTTTTATCATACATATTTCCTATAGAATCTAACATAGATTCTTCAAGATATGCTAAGATATTTTTATAAAAATCATCATCCTCTTTAGAAACTTCTAGTTCATTAGAATTTTTCAAAGCACAATATACTGAAATTATAGTAACTGCCGCATTAGCAAATATATCATCATTGCTTTTTAAATTTTCTATTACCTTTTTAGCTTCTTCTGGCTCATTTTTACATAATTTATATACATCATAAAGTAAATGACTATATAAATAATTCATTTCATAAGCATTTGCCTCTAAATACATAGAGTATACCTTGTATTTTTCTACCCCA
>ONGV01000046.1 GCA_900317445.1 uncultured Eubacteriales bacterium
AAGTTTCCCCACTTAGCAGAATTAACTTCAACTAGTCCATCATTTTCTCCATCAAAATGTTTACACAATATATATCCTAAATTTAAAGGAAAACTTGCACTAAATACATTACTCATTTTAGACATAACACTTTGATAATATACTCCATCTGCATCTAAAACCGTTTTATTAAACTCAGTACAATTTCTTTTTGTAAGGTCTTTTACTCCTGATAAAAAATCTGGATTTTTGTCCCCTAATTTAATGAATGTCTTATTATATTTTTCTGCAATAAAGTTTATCAATTTATCTGGAAGCTTGTCTAATAAATATTCTGCAAATTTACATCCTCTATGAGGAGTACTAATAGTTGTTAATGAAGCTACATATTTATCAAGACCTAAACAGCTTATAGCATATCTAGAATCTAGTCCTCCCTTAGAATGAGCAATTATATTAACCTTTTCACAACCAGTATCATTTATTATCTTTAAAATATTTTCCTTTAACTCCTCTGCACTTTTGCATACTGCATTTGAGGATTGTTGCCTTCCATAAAATATTTCAGCTCCATTTCTTATTAATGCCTTTGGAATTCTTCCCCAGTAATTTATAATCATCCAATCTCTAAAAAATATTCCATGAACCATAACAATAGGATATTTAGTTTTACAGATTTCATTTTCTTTTCTAGATACATTTAGTTCTTCCTTTGAAAGTTCATAAAAATACTCAAATCTTACTTTTTTACACCATTTTTTAAGAAGAATAATATTTACAATAGGCATCCACCATAAACATAGTAATAAAATTCTATCAACTATACCAATCTGCCTTGAAGTAAATAATAATCTAAAAAATCCATTTATTAATGGAAATAGTGAAAGTATTAACGCCACAATTGTATTTACAATAATAATCCAAGTATCTAAGGAAAACTCCTTGATTAAAAACATATAAATATAAACTATGCTTTCTATAAATATACATAAAATAGAATCTATAAGTAATTCATATCCTCCAACCATTATTTTTAATCTCTTTCCTAAAACTTTCTCTTTTCTTGGAATGATATTTATGTATAAATATAAAATTCCTAATAAAATTGTTCCAATTATGCAATATATGTTTTTTATTTTTTCTGAATTAAATATAAATAGCATATTCATAAGAAGAATAAAAACTAAAATATTTCTAAACCTAGATAAATAATTTTTCACAATATTTTCCCCCCTAATTATCTTCAATCCACTCATTAAAACTTCAATTTTCTAATTATATTATCCATGTTTTCTTGAAATTATTTCATGAAAATCTCCTTTATAAAGATAATTATTATCATAACTAAAATTGTGCCAAAAATCATAAATGGTATATAATTAATAAAAGAATCTATATAAACCTCTTCAAAATTATTAGGATTTATATAAATAACCTTTTTCTGTCCTTTATCAGGAATTATTCCACTATAAACATTAGTATGCCCTCTATGTGTAGCTAAATTGTATTGATATTCATAAACTGCAGTATAACTTTCTTCATTATCAAAATATTCTGTATGATAATCAACAACTACTCCTATAACTTTTTCTGTACATCTTTTTCTTTGAGCATTCATATTATTAAAAATCTTTGAAGTTACAACTATTATAAAACATAAAGATATAATAACAGCTATTATAACATATATTTTTCTTAATATTCTTAAACCATCTTTAATTTTCATTATACCTCCTCCTAAATTATTTCATTTTATTAAATTTATTTTTTAACAAATTATAACATAAAATCACTTTATTTCAATTATATTTTTATAAATTATATATATTTCTTAATTGTTAAACTATATTATCAATATTAAAACTTTATTATAATGATTAATTTTACAGAAACTAAGCAATACTATATAATAAAATTAAAAGTTTAATATGAAGGAATGATGTATTTGATAAAAAAACTTCCATATGGACAAAGTAACTATGAAGAATTAATTAAGGAAAATTATGAGTATGTAGATAAAACTAAATATATAGAAAAATTAGAGAATCTTTATGATAAATATATATTCTTTTTAAGACCAAGAAGATTTGGAAAAAGTCTTTTTACTTCAGTTTTAGAAAATTATTATGATATAAATAAGAAAAATGAATTTAAAAATCTTTTTAAAGAAACTTATATAGGGAAAAATCCCACTCCTTTAAAAAATAGTTATTATATATTAAAATTTAATTTTTCAGGACTTGTTACAGAAACAGAAGAATCTCTTCTAGAAAGTTTTAATGATTGTTGTGTAAGAGGAATTAAAAAATTTATAGCAATGTACAATATAGATATAAAGCTAGAAAAAAGAAAATATCCTTCTGATGTGTTTGCAAACTTTTTAAATGAGGTAGAATTTAAAATAGATAAACCTATATATGTAATAATAGATGAATATGACCATTTTGCAAATGAACTTTTAAGCTTTAAAACAGACTTATTCTCAAGTATTGTAAGTAAAACAGGATTTATAAGAAAATGGTATGAAGTTTTAAAAATAGGAACAGAATCTATAATAAGTAGAATATTTGCAACAGGAGTGAGCCCAATAACATTAGATAGCTTAACATCAGGTTTTAACATTTCTACAGATATAACAAAATATGAAAGTTTTAATGAAATGATGGGCTTTACAGAGGATGAGGTAAGAAGCCTCATAAAAAGAACAGTACAAAATGAAGAGAAAATAGATAAAATTATAAAAGAAATGAAAGTAAACTATAATGGTTATCTTTTTGCAGAATATGCTAATAAGACATTGTTTAATAGTGATATGGTTCTTTATTATTTAAAAAGCTTTGAAGAAACAGGAAGGGCACCTAAAGAACTTATAGATAAAAATATAGCAAGTGATTATGCAAAGCTTGGAAATATATTTGAACTTAAAAATAAAGATGAAAATT
>ONGV01000159.1 GCA_900317445.1 uncultured Eubacteriales bacterium
ATAAATGATAAACTTGTTGAAACTCCTAAGTCTTTTGGAACTGCTTGTACAGTTACAACTCAAATTATGGCACAGGTTGCAAGTAATCAATATGGTGGGCAAAGCATTACTATAAAGCATTTAGCAAAGTATCTTAGGGTTACATATGATAAGTTCTATAAGTTTTATATGGAAAAGTACAATAATGAAGAATTAGCTAGAGATTTAGCTAATGATATGAAGATGAAGGATTTAAAAGATGGAGTTCAAACAATAAGATATCAACTTTCAACTCTTCAAACAACAAATGGTCAATCTCCTTTTGGAACAATTTATCTTGAAATAGAGGAAGGTCATGAATATGAAGAGGAAATGGCTTTAATTTGTGAAGAGATGATAAAACAAAGATTAGAGGGAATGAAAAACTATAAAGGTCAAGAAATTGGAGAGGCGTTCCCAAAGCTTGTATATCTTTTAGATGAACATAACTGCCTTGAAGGTGGAAAGTACGATTATATAACAAAACTTGCTGCTAAATGTACAGCTAAAAGATTGGTTCCTGATTATCAATCTGCTAAAATTATGAGAATGAATTATGAAGGAAATACTTTCCCACCAATGGGATGTAGAAGTCATTTAAGTCCTTGGAAAGATGAAAATGGAAATTATAAGTGGTATGGAAGATTTAATCAAGGTGTTGTAAGTTTAAACCTTCCTCAAATAGCTATAATTGCAGATGGTGATATGGAGCTTTTTTGGGATATGCTTGACCAAAGATTAGAATTATGTAAAGAAGCTTTACTTGTAAGACATAATATGCTTATGGGCACATTATCTGATGTATCACCAATACATTGGCAACATGGTGCTATAGCTAGATTAAAAAAGGGTGAAAAGATAGATAAACTTCTTGAAAATGGTTATTCTACTTTATCCTTAGGATATGTTGGAATATGTGAAATGACTTATGCAATGCTTGGAGTAAGTCATACTACTAAAGAAGGAGAAAAGTTTGCTTTAGAAGTTATGAATCATATGAAGGAAGCCTGTGATAGATGGAAAGAAGAAACAGGTTTAGGATTTGGTTTATATGGAACTCCAGCAGAAAACTTAATTTATAGATTCTGTAGATTAGATAAACAAAGATTTGGAGAAATTCCTCATGTAACAGATAAACTTTATTATACAAATTCTTATCATGTTCATGTATGTGAAAAGATAGATGCTTTTTCAAAGCTTAAATTTGAAGCACAATTTCATAATATAAGTTTAGGTGGCTGTATATCTTATATTGAAGTACCTGATATGAGCAGAAACTTAGAGGCAGTTGAACAAATAATAAACTTTATTTATCATAATATTCAATATGCAGAAATAAATACAAAACCAGATATATGTTATAAATGTGGTTATACTGGTGAAATAAAGCTTGATGAAAATTTAGAGTGGTATTGTCCATCTTGTGGAAATAGAGATGAAAGTGAAATGCAAGTTATGAGAAGAACCTGTGGATATATAGGTACAAACTTCTGGAATAAAGGACGTACTGCTGAAATAGGAGATAGAGTTTTACATCTATAAGAGGAGTATAAATACTATGAACTTTGCAGAAATAAGAAAATTTGATGTATCTAATGGGCCAAATGTAAGAACAACTTTATTTGTAAGTGGATGTACAAATAACTGTAAGGGATGTTTTAATAAAGAGTTACAAGATTTTAGTTATGGGAAGCTTTGGACTAAAGAAACTGAAGAGGAATTTCTTTCTTATGTTAAAAATAATAATGTTTTTGGAGTAAATATCCTTGGGGGAGAGCCTATGGAGCAAACTATGGATAATTCTCTTGTAGAGCTTTTAGATAGAATAAAGAAAGAAACTAATAAACCAATATGGCTTTGGAGTGGATATCTTTATGAGGACATAATTAAAGATGAAAAAAAGCTTAAAATATTAAACTTTGTAGATGTACTTATTGATGGAAGATTTGAAATTGATAAAAGAAACATAAGTTTAAAATATAGAGGTTCTTTCAATCAAAGGGTTATTGATATAAAAAAATCTAGAATAGAAAACAAAGTTGTTGAGATAGATAATCTTTAAAGAAAAAGTAGCAGGAGAATAAAGCCTGCTACTTTTTTTAGTGTTAGGAAATTATAAAAAAATTTTTTATAATACTAAAAATTATATTTAAGGAATGATATAATAAAATTAGTAATATTTTAATAGGGAGGTCCGATATGGCTAATGACATAAACAACTCAAATAATAAAAATATTAAACTACAAAAATTACCAGAACAACAATTAAAACAAGAATTAGATAATGACCATTCATCTTCCTATTCTCAAAGCGAAAAAGCATATTTACTTGCTACATGTACTGGAAATATTTTGGTTAGAGATACAAATGGTTTTAGATTTGTTTCTAAAGAGGATATTCATTATTTAGATATAAATAAATATAAAGTTATAGAATCACCATTTTCAATATCTATAAGAGAAAAAAATAATTCATCAGAAAATAAAACTTTAAAAACAAATAATATAAAAGACAAATCTACATCTTCTTCTAAAGAAGAGGAGTTAACTGAAAATAAAACTGAAATAACTGATGATAAAAATTTAAGAAATATAAGTTTATCTCTTATGGAAAATATAAGCTATTTCTTATTTCAAACTGAAGAAGAAATAAAATTTTTTAATAACAATAATAGTAGCTCTTCATCCTCTTCAGGTTTAGTAGGCTATGGATTAGATTTAATATAAGGAGTTTTTTATATGATACAAGGCTTTCATTCAAATTGGACAAAACCTTTTTTTACTCTTAATAAAAATAAAGAATATTTTATAGAAGATTTTGAAATACTTACAACAATTTTGTCAGCTTTAAAATGGAGAGAATTTAATGGAAGTATAAAAATGATAACAGATATTCAAGGGGCTGAATATTATAAAAAACTAGGTATTGAAGATATATGGGATTTAGGCCTTGATACAACTTTAGAAAATATACCAGAAAGTATAAATCCTAATGTTTTTTGGGCAGCAGGGAAGATTTATGCTATGAATTATGAAAAAACTCCTTTTGCAATGATAGATACAGATTTTATAGTATGGAGTAGTGTAGAAACCCTTTTCAAAAATAAGGAATTATGTACTATTCATAAAGAAGATTTAAGTTCTGTATATCCAGGTAAAGAAAGCTTTATTATGAAAGAGGGCTATGAATTTGATGAAAAATGGGATTGGGGAGAAAGACCTTGTAATACAGCTTTTACTTATATAGCAAATGAAAAATTTAAAAATTATTATACTACATCTTCTATTGAATTTATGAAAAATTTAAAAGAGGGGAATGATAGAATAATTAATATGGTTTTTGCAGAGCAGAGGCTTATTGCTATGTGTAGTAAAAAGATGAATATTAAATCAGAAGAAATTATTTCATTAGATACATTATTTAAAAATAATCAAAAGCTTTTTACTCATATATGGGGATATAAAGATATTATGAAGAAAGATAATAAAAAACGTACTGAATTTTGTGTAAGATGTATAAAAAGAATTATTAAAGATTATCCTGAATTTCAAGATAAATTAATGAATATTAAAGAACTTAGGAAATATATAGCTACCTTCTTATAATGTATAATGAGATTAAATAATTTCTTATAGTAAAACAAAATTAAAATCATAAAAGGAGATAAATAATGAAAAACAAAAATTTTATTAAAAAAATAGCATTAGTACTTATAGCTATCTTAGCTTCTTTATCATTAATTGCTTGTGGAAGTGAAAGTAATTCATCAAAAGATAGTGAAAAGGCTAAAGTTAATCCAACAGCATCAATAGTTGTAAAAGATTATGGAACTATAGAGCTTGAACTTTATCCTGAAATTGCACCAAACACAGTAAACAATTTTATTTCTTTA
>ONGV01000167.1 GCA_900317445.1 uncultured Eubacteriales bacterium
AATGGAGAAGTTTTTATAAAGCAAATGCATATAAGCCCTTATGACCAAGGAAATATATTTAATGTAGACCCATTAAGAGAAAGAAAGCTTTTACTTCATAAATCAGAAATTTCAAGACTTTTAGGGCTAGTACAAAGAGATGGTTATGCACTAATTCCATTATCATTATATTTAAAAAATGGAAGAGTTAAGGTTGCACTAGGAATATGTAAGGGTAAGAAAAACTATGATAAGAGAGATTCAATGCTAGAAAAAGCTCACAAGAGAGATATGGATAGAGCACTTAAAGAGAGAAACAGATACTAAAATTTTAGAAGTATTTGAACAAAGAATTTCCTTATTTAAAAGGATGTGATTAACTATTGAAATTTATAAGAGATGAGAAGACAAAAAACTATTTCTTATTGATAACTTATGCAATAGTATTAGCTTATGTTTTCTTAAATTTAGATACTGTTTGGAATGTTGTAGTAACAATTATAGATTTGATAAAACCATTTATAATTGGTATTTGTATAGCATTTGTATTAAATATTCCTATGAAATTTTTTGAAGAAAAGGTTGTAGGAAAACTTACAAAAGAGAAAAGCAAGTTAAAAAGACCATTATCATTAATAATTACTATTGTTGTTTTAGTAGGATTGATTATAGGATTAATGACTTTTGTAATTCCACAATTAGCAGAAAGCTGTTCCACATTAGTTAAAAATGTTCCAGAGTATGTGGATTCTTTAGAAAAGTTTATGAATAAAAATATAAATAGTAAAGAATTATTAAGCTCAGATGTAATACAAGAAGTATATAATAAAATACTATCTATGGGACAAAATATAATAAAAATAATTGGACAAGTTGCAGGTGTAATAGTAAGTCATGCCTTAGATATAACTATGGGAGTAACTTCCACAATAATAAATATAGTAATGGCATTTATAGTTTCAATATATATACTTTTAAGCAAAGAAAAGCTTTCTAATCAAATTAAAAAAATATTATATGCATATATGAAGAAAGAAAATGTAATAAGATTTTTAAAGGTTTCAAAAATAGCTAATATTAAGTTCACAAACTTTGTAAGAAGCCAAGTTATAGAGGCGTGTATATTAGGAGTGTTATGCTTTATAGGAATGAAAATTTGCTCTATGCCATATGCACTTCTTATAAGTACAATAATAGGGGTTACAGCTTTAGTTCCTATCTTTGGAGCCTTTGTAGGAGCAATACTTTCAGCATTTATAGTCCTTATGGTGTCTCCAATAAAGGTTATTTTATTTGCAATAATATTTGTAGTGATACAACAAATAGAAGGTAATTTAATATATCCTTTTGTAGTAGGAAATTCTATAGGATTATCTGCCCTTTGGGTATTATTTGCAATAACTGTTGGTGGAAATGCCTTTGGAGTTGTTGGAATGCTTATAGGAGTTCCTTTATTTGGAGTTTTATACACATTAATATCAATAACAACAAATAAGAGATTAGAAAAGCGTAATATAAATATTGAAGAAATAGAAAAAGATATAGAAGATGAAGTAGAAAAAGAAATAAAAGATAATTCAGAAAAAGATGCAAAAGAAGATTCAGAAGAAGATAATGAGAAGCAAAAAGATAAAAAAGAGAAGAAATAAAAAATGTTAGCTACAACTTAACAAATAATATAGTTTTTTCTAATGCAATAAAAAAGTTGCTATTTAAATTTAATTGATTTAAATGGCAACTTTTTTTAAATTTTTTTTAAAATACTTATTGCAATTTTGATATTAAGTGATATAATAAAATCATCAGATAGATAATATCAAAATGATTACAAGAAAGGAGCGATAATTTTGAACAAGGAGGAAATTTTATCAATAGAAAAATGTGGAGATTTATTTAGCAATGACATTGATAAATGTAAAGAAGAATATAAAGTTCTTTCAAAACAATGGCATCCAGATAGAAATATAGATGATACTTCAGATGTATTTATAAAAATTACAAAGCTTTATAAAAGAGCAGTTAATATGATTAAAAGTGGAACTTGGGAAAAAACAAATTACATTGAAATAAAAACAAATTCTTCAAAAACTCTAGCTATTAATTATTTAAGCAGTTTTAAGTTTGAAATAGGTATGTGTTATGTATGTAATGAAAATATTATTTATATTTTTGATGAAGATAAAGAAAAATATTATTTTAATGCTTTAAAAAGAATAGAAAGTATCAAATATAGTGATAAAAAGATGGAAAAGAATTTTTCAAAGCTTATGCCTAAAGTTCATAGCACTTATAAAACTTTAGAAGGAAGATGCTGTTTGGTTTTATCAAAGCCAAAAGATGTTGTTTTATTAAAGGATGTATTTGAATACTTTGATGGTTCTATAGATGATAAGCATGTTGCATGGATTATAAGCAGGTTAAGTAACATAGCTTGTTTCTTAAAAACAAATAATATTGTTCACAATGGAATTAATATAAATAATTGCTTTGTATCTTTAGAAAATCATTTAGTTTATTTATTTGGTGG
>ONGV01000059.1 GCA_900317445.1 uncultured Eubacteriales bacterium
AGCAACCTTTATTTGTCATGCAATTTTTTAATATGCATATTTATAAAATTTTATTTATATTTATTTTCATATTAACTTAACAGATTCGAATATTATAACAATTTTTGGTATAATAAAAAATAGAATTTTAAGAATTTTATAAAAAATATTATATGTATATTTTTAAAAAGTAAATTATGAAAGAAGGAATAAAAAATGAAAAAAGAAGATGACATATCATTAGGAAGATTTATAAGTTTAATACTTCGTCATAAGCCAGAAACAATAGGAATAACTATAGAAAAACAAGGGGCTTGGGCAAATGTTAATAAGCTTATAGAAGGCATTACTTTCAGAAAATAATGTATGGCTTTGTGAGGATATTCCTTGGAAGTATGTAAGGCTTTAAATAACTTAATTATACTGTTGAAATAATTTGAAAATGTGTGAAAATTATAAAAATTCCATAGATTATAACAAAAAAATGTGCTAAACTTAATACATAAATAATTATACCGTTTACAAAAGAACGTAGTAGAGGTGATAATATGTCAAAGTTTAGTTATAATGAGGTAACTTGTCCAAAGTGTAATAAAACACAAAAAGTAAAGGTTTGGGACAGCGTAAATGTAAATTTAGACCCAGAACAAAAAGAAAATATAATGTCAGGGAAGCTATTTCAATTTACCTGTGATGAATGTGGATTTACTACAAGAGTTCAATATCCATGTCTTTATCATGATATGGATAAGAATTTAATGATTTATTGTATACCTAATTTTAGTGGAGATACTAAAGTATTAGATAAAATGCTTAATAAACTAAAGTCAACTTCACCAGAAAATAGCATGGAAAATTATAAATTTAGAGTAGTAAGAGATACAAATAAATTAGTAGAAAAAATAAAAATTTTTGATGAAGAACTAGATGATAGGGTAATAGAAATAATAAAAATAATAAATAGGTCATTTTTCTTAAATAAATATCCAGAAAAAGAAATAGAAGAGATTTTATTTAATAAAAATAGTGAAGGCTCTTATGTAGCACAATTTCTTATTAAAGATGGAACAGTTGCCTTTATGCCAATATCAGAAGAGATGATAGATGTTATATTAGAAAAGCATAAAGAGTTATTAAAGGAAGAAAAGAAAGAAAAGGGCTTTGCACTTATAGATGAAGTTTGGGCATATAATAAAATTATGAATGAAAGAAAACATGCTTAATAAAAGAATCCAGAGGTTCAAGAAATCTTTGGATTTTTTTATTAAATTTAAAATTTGTATTAAGTAGTATATAATTATGTGATTTACAAGTATTCACAATAAAAACCTTTACAGATATAGGCTAATTATAGTAAAATAATTTTATTAAGAATAATAGGAAGATGGTGGTTTTTATGCAATTAAATGTAGAACAACGTAAAATTATAGAATGCAAACCAAATGGCCATAGCCTTATTAGAGGAGTTGCAGGTTCAGGAAAGACAACAGTAGCAGTAAAGAAAATTCCTTTACTTTTAAAAAATTATTGTAGTGAAAATGACGATTATGTTTTAATGGCAACTTACAATAAGTCTTTAAGTAAGTATGTTAAATATATATATGATATAACAAAGGAAGAATTAGATTTTCAAAGTTCATTTTTTGATGAAGATAGAAGTAATAGGTTAGAAATAAAAAACATAGATTCCCTTGTATTCTACTATTTTAGAAAATACACTAAAAGAAATAATCTTAATATAGAAGTTGCAAATAGTAAAGAAATTAAAGATTCAATGATTGAAGCAATAAATATAGTTAAAAACAAAAATCCAAATATTGATATTATATCTCCTAAATTTTTGTCTTTTATTAAAGATGAGATAACTTGGATTAAGGGGTGTAATTATTTGGAATCAGAAGAATATCAATCTGTAGATAGAATAGGAAGAGTTATAAAAAATAATTCTGAAGGACCTCAAAAGCTTAGAAAGAATTCAAAAAAAAGACAAGCTATTTTTGATGTATTAGTTGAATATAATAATATTTTAAAATCATTAGGAAAAGTTGATTTTCAAGATATGGTGCTTATATCTTTAAGGGAAGCTAAAGAAAATCCATCTAAAAAATATACTCATATATTAATTGATGAAAGTCAAGATTTATCAAGAATGCAAATAGAATTTTTAAAAGCTTTGTATAATGAAAAAGAGTATTCAAGTATTACTTTTATTACAGATGTTGCACAAAGTATATATCCTCAAGCATGGCTTGTTAAAAACAGATCATTTTCTTCAATTGGATATGATATGACAGGAAAATCTTCTTCACTAAGTAAAAATTATAGAACAACAACACAAATTGCTCAAGCAGCTTTTAGTTTAATTCAAAAGGATAAAGAACTTATTGAGGATAATAATTTTGTTAAACCAAGTTTAATAGACAAGCAAGGAGAATATCCTATATTTCAAAGTTTTAAGACTAAGAATGAAGAAGCAACCTTTATAGGTGATTTAATTAATAATGAACTAAAGAAGAAATATAATTTAAGGGACATAGTTATTATAGCAAGGTTAAGTAATCAGCTAAAAGAAATTAAGGAATATTTAGATGAAAAAGATATTCCAAATGAGATTTTTAATAATAATAAGGAATTCGATTTTGCAAGAGAATGTGTAAAACTTGTAACAATGCACTCTATAAAAGGTTTAGAGTTTAAGTGTGTTATTATGATAGGGGTTAATTCTACAGTTATGCCACTAAAATCTCAAGTTAGTGAAATTGAAGATGATGAGACTATAGAATCTAGAGAAAGAAAACTTTTTTATGTAGGTATGACAAGGGCAACAGAAAAGCTTATTATTACATCTGAGGGTATACCTTCTAAATTTATAAAAGATATAGATTATAGATATTTAAGAATGAAAGAAGGTTGTAATGCAAGAAGAATTTCAAGGATAAAAGTTGAAGATTATAAAATGCTTGAAAAAATTAAGGATAAGTATTCAGAAGAAGAACAAGTAAGACAATGGTTTTTAAGAGAACTTATAGAAACTTATAAGTATCCAATTGACTTAATAGATATAGAGCAAAAGGTTTATTTAGGCTCAAACTGTAAATTCGTAGATATAGTTATTAGTAAATATGTAGGTAATAATGAAGTAAAACCTTACATATATATTGAAGTGAAAAAATGGGGAGAAGGAATAAAAGATGCTTTAAAACAATTAGAAAGCTATATGGCAGCTTCATTAACGGTAAAATATGGAGTGGTAACAGATGGAAATGAGATAAAAATAATAAATAGAAATTTAGAAGAGATAAAAGATATTCCTAAATTTGATTCTTCAATGCTACCATCAACAGTAGAAACTGTTGAATTTATAAATTTAAAAAGAAATGTAAGAAATAAGTTTATAAAAGATTTATCAAATCCTAAAGAAATTTATGCTGAGGAAAATGGAATAGAGAGAAAATTAGAAAATTTAATAGCAATACCAATATTTAATGAAATAGCAGCAGGAAATCCTATTCTTATAAATGAAACAATGGAAGGCAAATATTATCTTCCAAGAGAATGGGTAGGAAATATAGAAGACCTTTTTATATTAAAAATAAAAGGGGATTCTATGATAAAGAAAGATATATTAGATGGAGATTATGTCTTGATAAAAAAACAAAACACAGCAGAAAATGGAGATATAGCAGCAGTAGATATAGAAGGAAATGCCACTTTAAAAACTTATAGAAGCATGGGAAGTCAAGTAATACTTATGCCAGAAAATGATGCATATGAACCTATAATGCTTGAAGAGGGACAATTTAATATTATTGGCACTTTAGTTGGAGTAATAAAACAATAGATTTTAATTTAGCTAATATAGGTAGATTAAATTTACTTAAAATATATAAAACATACATAGGGGTGATTAATAATGATGTATTTAGCAAAAGAAATGTATAAAAAATATCCAAATTTAAATAATATTATAAAAGAAAAAGAATTATTACAAGTAGCAAATTTTAGTAAAATGAATCCAGAAATATTAAAAAAATGGTTCTTACTAGTAAGGATATAACATTAAATTATGCATATAACAATTTAAATTTATATGGTAATAGTAGAAGAGTAGCTGAAGAAT
>ONGV01000094.1 GCA_900317445.1 uncultured Eubacteriales bacterium
AGTAAATTATGATATGAATTCTTACTTACCAGAAGATACAGCTTCAACAATATCTCTTGATGTTATGGAAGAGGAATTTGGAAGTGGAATACCTAATACAAGGGTGATGATTTCAAATGTCTCTATTCCAGAGGCATTAAAGTTAAAAGACAAAATATCTTCTATTGATGGAGTATCAGATGTAATATGGCTTGATGACCAGGTAGATTTAACAATACCAATTGAGGTACAAGATACTAAAACTGTTGAAGATTATTATAAAGACAATAATGCTTTATTTACAGTAACTATTGATGAAGATAAGGAAATTGAGGCAGTTAATTCAATTCATGAATTAATAGGAGAAGATAATTCTATGACTGGCTCTGCAGTAGACCAAGTAATTGCAACAGAAAGTACCACAACTGAAATTAAAAGGATTGTAATGATTGCAGTACCATTTACTTTATTAGTTCTTTTGCTTACTACTACATCATGGTTTGAACCTATTATTTTATTGGCTTCTATTGGACTTGCAATAGTATTAAATGCTGGTTCAAATATTATATTTGGAGAAATTTCATTTGTTACAAACGCAGCAGGCAATATATTGCAACTAGCAGTTTCACTAGATTATTCAGTATTTTTGTTACATAGATATAAGGAAATAAGAAAAGAAGAACAAAATCCTGAAGAAGCAATGGTTCAAGCCCTTTGCAAATCTACAGGTTCAATTTTTTCAAGTGGATTAACAACAGTAATAGGATTTTTAGCATTAATAGTAATGAGATTTAGAATTGGAGCAGACCTTGGACTTGCACTTGCAAAGGGAATTGCATTAAGCCTTATAACAGTATTTATTCTTTCACCAGGATTAATTTTATATAGTAATAAATTAATTGAAAAAACTGCACATAAAAGCTTTATGCCTAAGTTTAATGGCTTTGCAAAAGTAGTTAGCAAGTTTATGATTCCTTTTACAATAATCTTTGCAGTTATAATAGTTCCTTGTTATTTAGGCTCTATTAATAATAGCTATTATTATGGTTCTTCTAAGATATTTGGAGGTGAAACAAAATTAGGACAAGATACAGAAAAGATTGAAGATATTTTTGGAAAATCAAATAACTATGTATTGATGGTTCCTAAAGGTGATTTTTCTACTGAAAAAGAATTATCAGATTCTTTAAAAGAAATACCACAAGTAAGTTCAATTATTTCTTATGTAGATAAGGCAGGGGTTGAGGTTCCTACAGAGTATTTAAATGAAGAGGTGTTATCAAAATTAATAAGTGATAATTATAGTAGAATGGTTCTTAATATAAAAACAGATTATGAAGGAGAAGAAGCATTTGATGTTGTAGAAAAAATACGAAAGACAGCAGAAAAATACTATCCTGATAAATACTATCTAGCAGGAGAATCAGTAAGCACATATGACCTTATGAAAACAGTAACTGATGATACGCTAAAGGTTAATTTTATAGCAATTGGAGCAATATTTTTGGTACTTCTTTTATCAATGAAGTCTATTTCAATACCAATAATACTTGTTATAGCAATAGAAACAGCTATATGGTTTAACTTATCTATACCATATTATATGGATTCACCAATATTTTATATTGCATATTTAATAATAAGTTCAATACAGCTTGGAGCAACAGTTGATTATGCAATTTTAATGACAGATAGATATATGGAATTTAGAACAGAGTTTGATAAGAAAACTTCAATAGAGAAAACAATATCTGCAGTTATGGTATCTATATTAACTTCTGGAACAGTTATGACAGTAATGGGATTTCTTTTAGGAGGAATGACAACTCATGGAGTTTTATCACAACTTGGATATTTGCTTGGAAAAGGAACATTGTGTTCTTTGATAATTGTAATATTTGTAGTTCCAGGACTTTTATATAGTTTAGATAAGTTAATACAAAAGACAAGTCTTGGATTGAAATTTTTAAACAAAGATAATTTGAAAGTTAATAAAGAAAATAAAGTTAATTTAACAATTAATAAAATGAAAGAGGTTAGATAATATGAAGGAAAATAGAAAAAAAATAGCATCTTTAATGCTTTTAGCAACTGTTTTAGGTACAACAATTAATACTATAAATGTTCAAGCAGAAGAAAAAACAACTCCTAAGGAAGAGGTTATTTATGTTAATTTAGATGGAGAGGGAGAAATTGAAAAAACATATGCAGTTAATATATTTACAGATAGTAATATTATTGACTATGGTGATTATAGCGAAGTGAAAAATATGAATACAGATGATAAAATTAATTTTTCTTCAGGAAAGGTAAGTATAAATAATAGTGCTGATAAATTGTATTATGAAGGAATAATGGAAAATGCACAAATTCCCTGGAAAGTAGATATTAGCTATAAACTTGATGGAAAAGAATATTCTGCTCAAGATATAGCAGGAAAGAGTGGAGCTCTTAAAATGGAAATAAAAATAACTAAAAATGATAATGCAAAGGAAGGCTTTTTTGATAACTATGCTCTTCAAACAGTAGTAAAGCTTGATGGAGAAAAGTGTAAAAATATATTGAGTGATGGAGCGACTGTAGCAAATGTTGGTGGTGTAAAACAGCTTACTTATACTATTATGCCTGGAACTGAGAAAGACATTGTAATAAGTGCAGATGTTAATGATTTTGAAATGGAAAGTATAGCTATAAATGGAGTAAGATTAAATCTTGGAATAAGTTTAGATAATATTGATACAAGCAAACTTTCAGATAAAATTACAGAATTAAATAATGCAATAAGTGATTTAGATGATGGAGCAAATAAATTAAATGATGGAGCTGGTACTTTAGATAATGGAACAAAGAAATTAAATGATGGAATAAATGAAATTAATAATGGACTAAATACTTTAAATGAAAAATCTTCATCTTTAACTGGTGGTTCATCACAAGTAAAAAATGCGTTAAATACAATTCAATCTTCATTAAAAAATGTAAATATGTCAGCTGATGAGCTTTCAAAATTAAGTAGTGCTTCTTCTCAAATAAAAACAGGAATAGATAGTTTGGTAAGTGGACTTAAGACAATGGATAGCTCTATTGATAGCTATTATTCAGCTCTTAATAAAGGGGGAATTACTGATATAAATGACTTTATAGATAAAAATAATCAAGCTATTTCAGCACTTGGAATTACAGATACTCAAAGAAAATTATATAGTGCATATGTTTCAGGTGGCCAGGAAGGTGTTTTGCAAAGCTTAGGAGAATTGGTAAAGTCTCAAGATTCAGAAGCACTAGCTCTTTATAAAAAATATGCTTCTGGAGAAAGTGATGCAATTACAAATTATATAACAAATGCTGGTAAACTTATATCAATAGAAACTCTATTAAAAGGAGACATAGCTTATATACAAGGAAGTAATGCCTTAATAAGTGGTATAGATGGAGCTTTAGATAGTAAAAGTGGAAATTTAATGACAGGAGCATTTGCACTTCAAACTAGCTATACACAATTTAATTCAAGCATTCAAAACTTAGTATCATCACTTGGAAATCTTGCTAGTAATATGAGTCAATTAAAATCTGGAATAGATACATTAGTTGAAAATTATGATACTTTAGATAATGGAATAGGAGAGTATACAAAAGGCGTTAGCAGTATCACACAAGGATATAGCAAAATACTTGATGGAGCAATTAACTTAGTAAATGGTACATCTTCTTTATATAATGGAACTAATGATTTAGTTAAAGGAACAGGAGAGTTTTCAAGTAAAACAAGCAATTTAAATGATGAAGTAAAAGATGAAATAGATAATATGATAAATGAGTTTACTGGTACAGATTATAAAGTTGTTTCATTTGTTTCAGATAAAAATACAAATGTTAACTCTGTTCAGTTTGTAATAAAATCAGAAGCTATTGAGAAAAAAGAAGTAAATAAAGAAACAGAAGATAAAAAAGAAAATTTAACAATGTGGCAAAAATTCTTGAATTTATTTAAAAAATAGCTATTAGTTTATAATGCGAAAGAAAATCAAAAATTTAAAAAAATAAAGTATTTTTTCTAAAAAGTAAATTTAGCCTCTATGCTATCTCTAAGCATAGAGGCTAATTTATTTTAATAAATAACAGTAAAATTTATTATTGACAAAAATGGATATAAAAGAATATAATTAAATTAACAAATGAACAAATGCTCATATATAATAAAAATCATATGGATAAAGCTTATTAAGGGGGAATGAAAATGTTTTTGGAAATTAGTGATGTTAAAAAAAGCTTTGGGAGCGGAGAAAATAAAACAGAGGTATTAAAAGGAATTAATATTCAAATAGAAAAAGGAGAAATATGTGTTCTTCTTGGTCCTTCAGGTTCTGGAAAATCTACGCTTTTAAATATAATTGGAGGAATAGATAATGCAGATTCTGGATACATTTCTATTAATGGTGAAAAAACTAAAGATATGAATGAAAAACGCCTTACTCAATATCGTCGTAAGCATCTTGGTTATGTATTTCAATCTTATAATTTAATTCCTAATCTTACAGTTAAAGAAAATATTGAGGTTGGTGCTTATCTA
>ONGV01000168.1 GCA_900317445.1 uncultured Eubacteriales bacterium
CCACAATGACCATGGTCTGTATATTCACACATACAAACATCTGTTATAACATACATATTTTTATCTATTTCTTTTATTTTTCTTATAGCTCTTTGAACAATTCCATTATCATTATAGCTTTCTGAACCACAACAATCTTTATGATTTGGTATTCCAAACAAAAGAACTCCTCTTACTCCTGCTTCCTTCACTTCATTAATAATTTCTTCAAGCATATCTACAGAATAATGATAACAATCTGGAAGGGAGCTTATTTCTTTTTTTATGCCCTCTCCTTCAACTACAAAAATAGGATAAATAAAATCCTTTGGAGAAAGTTCTGTTTCCCTTACTAAATCTCTAATACTTTCATTAAATCTTAATCTTCTACTTCTATTAAGCACTTATTATTACACTTCCCTTTTTCTCATTTCAACAATTTCTTTTAAAAATCCCTCTTCTGAATGTTCATTACATACTAAGGCATTTATTCCATTATCAACTAGTGCATTACTTGTTTGAGGACCTATTGCTATACATTTTTTCTTTTTTATTTTATCAATTCCTACCATTTGAATCATATTTTTAACTGTACTTGGACTTGTAAATAACACTATATCCACATCTTCAAAGGCTTTAATATTTGCTATTTTTCCTGGCACAGTATCATAAATATTAACTCTATCTACTAAAACATTAGCATCTTCAAGAAGTTCTTTAAGAGTATTTCTACTTTTAGCAGAACAAGGAATTAAAACTATATCATCTGGTGAAATATGATGTTTTATTGCTTTAAATAACCCTTCTGCTGTAAAATCCTTTGCCATAGTAAAAGCTTGTATTCCTCTTCCTTCTAAAGCATTTTTTGTTGCTTTTCCTACCACAGAAATTTTAGCATTAATTCTTCTTATATCATACTTCTCTTTTATTAAATAATCAAAAAATATATTAACTGCATTAGCAGAAGTAAATAATATATGATTATAATCTTCTATTCTACTTAAATATTTTTTTAATTTTTCAGAAGTATCTTCTATTTTTATTGAATTTATTTCTGTAACATCTGCTCCCATTTCACTAAGTTTTTTTCTTAAATTTGAAGCTTGATTTTTAGACCTAGTTATACATATATTAGTTCCAAATAAAGGTTTATTTTCATACCAAGTTAATTCTTTATTTAAAGTTACTACCCTTCCAACAACTATAATACATGGAGATTTTAATTTTGCTCTTAAAACCCTTTCTTCTATATTTTCTAAAGTACCAACTACCTTTTTTTGTTTAGAAGTTGTTCCCTTCATTATAACTGCTGTTGGTGTATTTATATCTTTTCCATTATCAATTAATTCTTTTACTATATTTCCTAAATTAGATAACCCCATCATAAATACAAGGGTACCTTCTTCTTTTGCTAGTGCTTTAAAATTAACTGTACTTTCTTTAGCAGACATTCCTGTAACTATATGAAAACTTTGAGCCATACTTCTATGAGTTATTGGAATTCCTACATAATTTAACACTGCAATTGGAGAAGTAACTCCTGGTATAACTTCAAAATCTATATTTAACTCCTTTAAAGCTAATACCTCTTCACCACCTCTTCCAAAAACATAAGGGTCTCCACCTTTTATTCTTCCAACAGTTTTCCCCTTTTTAGCAAATTTTATAAGATTATTATTTATTTCTTCCTGACTTTGATAGTGAGCCCCTGGCTCTTTTCCACAATAATATGCTTCACAATCTTCTCTTATATAATTTAAAATATTATTTGAAACAAGTCTATCATATAATACAACATCACATTTTTTTAATGCTTCAACAGCTTTTAAAGTTAATAATTCTTCATCTCCTGGTCCTGTTCCTATAATATAAACTTTTCCCATTAAAATCACCTACCACTATTTATTATCTTTTTTGCTAATTCTTTACCAAGCTGAATATTGTCTTCTTTGTTTCCATATATATCTTTCTTTACTATTTTACCATTAATTTGATAAACTCCCAATAGATATAGGTTTTTTCCTTCTATTCTGGTAAAGCTTCCAATAAGACTATGACAATCTCCATTTAAAGCTTTCATAAAACTTCTTTCTGCTTCTACCTCTATTCTTGCTTCTTTATTATCAATGTTTTTAAAATATTCTCTATTTACTCCTTCTTTTAAACATTCTACTCCAAGAGCTCCCTGTCCTATTGCAGGTAAAAATATTTCTGGATTAAAATAATCTGTTATTAAATTTTCTAAACCTAATCTTTTTAACCCTGCTGATGCTAAAATTATACCATCTAAATTTTCACTATTCATCTTTTCAAGTCTTGTTTGAACGTTACCCCTTATAGATACAATTTCTAAGTCACTTCTAAGTTCTTTTAAAAGAGCCTTTCTTCTTATACTACTAGTTCCAATTCTTGCTCCTTTTCTAAGTTCTCTAAAAGGTACTCCATCTTTTGATATAAAAGCATCTCTAACATCTTCTCTTTCTGGAATTGCTGTAATTTCAAATTCATCTCCAAGACTAAAGGGTACATCCTTCATACTATGTACTGCCCCATCTGCCCTTTTGTCTAAAAGTGCATATTCAATATCCTTTGTAAAAACCCCTTTTCCACCTATTTTGTCTAAAGTTACATCAAGTCTTCTATCTCCTTCTGTAACTACTAGTAATTTTTTTAAATTTATATTTTCTTTTTCTTTTATAAGCTCCATTACTCTTTCTGTTTGTACTTGAGCAAGCTTACTTTTTCTTGTTGCTATAATAAGCTCCTTCAAAATATTCACCTCTTTAAAAAACATAAATTCTTATACATTATAAAAACTGCATTTATATGATGCAGCTTTTATAATATTTATTGTTTATTTTTCTTCTTATTTACAAAAATTATAATACTTATTGTTAATATTAATACTATTGTTCCTACTACACCTAAAATTACTTTTTTATATTTACTTTCAATAATTTTATTTTCTTTATCTTCTGTTTTATTATTTATATTATTATCTTTAGATTTATTATTTTCATCTACTGTTTCAGTTTCATTATCTTCTTCAATTTTTTCATTATCTTCAGTTTCTTTTTTCTCTTCTTCATTTTGTTCTGATTTTATTGTATCAAGTTCTGAAAAATCTTCACTAGGCTTTATTAATTCTTCATTTGTAACATAACTAAAATCTTCTTCATTTTCTTCATAAAAATTTTTATCAGGAGACTCAATTACTTTTTCTTTATTTAAAGTTAATTTAAATGTAACTTTCCCATTTTTAAAACTTACATCTGTTATGCTAATACCTAAATTATCATTTCCATCATTTAAGGTAAATGCATTAAAGCCATTTTTAAGATATTCTTCATAACCATCAATATTATAGTCATTTTTTGCTATAAAAGAACTTTGATAATCTTTATAATTTTCTCTATTAAAATCACTCATAGAATAAACTTCATAAGGTGGTGATAATGTATTTCCTTTTACATTTTCATCTACTCCATAAATAAAAAGTCCTTCTAAATATTCATCATCATATTCAGTTATTCCCTTTGCTCTATATTCTAAAATAAAATATTTTGATGAATCATAAGGTAATGGAATTTTATATGCAATATTTCCATTTTCTTCACTTGAAAGGCTTGGATTTAAAGTATAAGTTCCATCCTCAGTTAAAGTTTTTATACTATTTATCCAGTTAAGCTTTTCTCTTTCATAATTTGTTAAAAGACCCTCATTTGATGCCATAATACTTTCATGAATTACACTCTGTTCAGGATCATAATTTGGAATTGATTCTCTAGTTTCAAGGCCTTCACTTGAGGATGAATATAAATCATTTAATCCTAAAATGTGAAGATATTCATGAGATAAAATCCCATAAGAATTTAAATCTTCTAAAGAAATTAAAGTATAATATCCAAGCTTTTTCCCATTTATCTCTAAATCTTCATCTACAAATTCATCTTTATGAGACCATAAAATTTCTCCCCAGTTTGTTTTTTTAGGCTGTATAAAAACAATAGAATCAACTACTCCATCATTATCATGGTCAATATTTAAATCATCTGGAATTTGATTTTTTATCTTTGTAAGAGCTTCAATTAATAAATCTCTTTCTCTTTCACTTCCATCAAATTCAGAATAACCATAAGGATTATATTCACTAAGTTTTTCATAATAAGAAGCACTATTATTAACTTCACAAGGATAAACATTCCCATTATCATCTAATGGATAAAAGATTGAATCTATATTTAATTTATTATTTGACATAGTTTTTATATAATGTTTTAAAGAATTTCCATCTTTATTATTAAATACAGCTTTAATTTCATCATATTTATTATTATATACATCTTCATCATCTGCAAATTTTAAAAACACTACTATATTATTAATTTTTCCTGTTGTTTTACTTTCATTAATTTGCAGTTGTTCTGCTGGTACTATATTAATTGTTAAATAATTTATAAGCACAAATAAAATTATAAATACATATGCTAGTTTAATTATTGTGATTTTTTTCATATTATCATACCTTTTCTCAATATATATTTATTTTTTATGAGAAACAAAAATTTAGTCTTATATATTATTTTATCATAGGTTATTAAATTAGTTAATAAAAAGAGCCATTACACAATAAACTAATTATGCAATGGCTTAATATATATTTTATAGGCTTTCTAAAATATCATTTATGAACTTTTCTTTTCCTATTCTTTCCATAACATGACATATTCTTTCACGATGCTTTCCATTTGCTCTATAATATTCCATTATCTTATCGACAACATGTACAATTTCATCTTCTTTAAAAATTCTTCCTAAAGAAGTACCAACACTCATACCTCTTCCATATCTTCCACCAACAAATATTTCAGCACCCTTTTCCATAGAAACAAATCCGCCAGGACGACATGCTCTTACACATCCTCCACAATTTACACATAAATCTTTGTTAAATTCTATTTTCTTATCAACAAGCTTAAGTGCTTTTTGCCTACATGCCTTAACACACATTCCACAACCTACACATTTTTCTTCAACATACTTAGGTACATTTCTTCCTGCTATACCTATATCATTTATACTTGCTTTTGCACAGTTATTAGCACAACCAACTATACCTATCTTACACTTAGCTGGAGTATTAGTTCCAAAATATTTTTCTTCAAGTTGTCTACATATTTCTTGAGTATCAATATTTCCATGAAGACATACTGTTCCTTTACAAGAAACCAATGGTCTAACTTTAAGACCTGTTCCACCATATCTTAATCCTAATTCATCTGCTTCTTTTCTAAACTTTTCTACATCTTCATCTTTAATCCAAGGAATTTCTAATTGAAGTCTTGTTGTAACTCCAGCATACCCTCTTCCATACTTATCAGCTAAGTATTTTATATTTCCTAATTCCTCAGTAGTATAATTTCCTGCTCTGCTTAATATTCTTACTGCAAAATGCTCCTTATCATTTTGAAGTAAAAATCCTAATTCCTTTAATTCGCTTTGTCTTTTAACATTAACAGCCATTAATACTTTCCTGCTACTTAAAATGTAATCAAATATAAACATTTTAAGAATTTTACTGTTTCAACGTATCTGTTTTTGCTAATGAATAAATTCAAAG
>ONGV01000169.1 GCA_900317445.1 uncultured Eubacteriales bacterium
TATTGCATCAGTAATTGTAAACTCTTTAGATAACTCACCAAATTTTAAGGTTATTTTATCCCCAGCCTTAAGATTATTTCTATCCATCTCCCCTTGTTGCATTCCAAGCTGACCATCTTTTATATTTAAAAGCTTTTTATCTTTATCATATATAAGCATGTGTTTATTCCATTGATTTTGAAGCATTATAGTATTTAATATGCTATACTTTTCACCACTTTTTCCATTAAAAGAATTAATATTGCTTTGAGAAATTGTTATAGATTTATTTTTTGAATAATCCTTTACTAAGGAATTATTCTTCTTAAGCCAATTTTCTAAAGTATTTTTTTCATCATTTTCATAAATTGAAATATATTTATCAGGTACCTTTCCTTTTTCTAAACAATATTTTGTTGCATTGCTTACAACTAAAATATTATTTACACTACTTGCCACAAACATAACTGCAAGAATCATAAATATAAGCAAAATTATATTTATTCCTTTTCTTCTTTTTAAATCTTTTATTAATATTCTCCCAAACATAAAACCCCTCCCTTTCTTTATGAACTAATAATATCAAAATAAATATTAAATAATCCTTAAATAAAGTGCAGAATAAATATATTATTTTGCTCTTTTGCCCTACTAACTCCAAGTCTGGACAAAAAAATAATAAAAAAAGTGAATTATTACTTTGCTTTTTCCATTGACAGATTCTAGGTCAACGCAAAATAATAACTCACACTTTCTAATTAAGAGAAAAAGGCATGATTTATTCATATCTGTTAGTTATTTTTATTAGTTTCATAGGGATTTTGCACTTTTTACAGTATATATTTATTTTTCCTATTTCTTTATGATGGCGTATTGTAATACATTTTTCTTCTTTTATTGTTTTACATTCTTCACATTGGTATATTGCATTTACTTCTATCATTTTTACTTTTTCAATATGATTAATTAATAAATCTATAAACTCTTCTACATTATTTAAACTAATTGTTTCTTTATCATTTTGAGATAGATTTTCTATAAATCCTAATCCAGTAAACCCCTCTCTATTATATGTAAAATTACTATAGTTTTTTTCAATAAATTCTTCCATACAAATCACCCACTTTTAATAATTTCTTAAAAATATTTAATATATACGATTTAATATTATAAACCTTTTTATATAAAACTAAAAAACGCTTCTTTTGTATCCGGTTCCTTATTGTTATTATACACTATACTACAAGTTTTTACAATTTATTTTCCTTTTTCTTTTTATTTTTTGTTCAATTTATTTAATCCATTAATTAAATTTTTAATATCTTTTTCTTTATATCCACATACATCAATAACAGCGTCAAAATTATATGGCTTTAATATATCCTTTAAATTATTTCTATCAGCACATATTAAATTAACACCTTCTATTTGTTTTTTACTTCCTCTATTAAGTACATAAACTTTATAGGCTTTTTCCTTAAAATAATTTGCTACATATTTACTAACAAAAGTTGTTCCACCTGTAACTAATATACTTTTCATTAAACTCTATTTCTCATTTCCCCTTTATAGAAGGCTTTAATATTTTCTATTAAGTCATTAAATAATCTTTCTCTAGCTTCTATGCTGGCCCAAGCTATATGAGGTGTCATAACAATTTTTTCTTTATTTTTAATTTTTAATAATGGACTGTTTTCTGGCATTGGCTCTACTGAAAATACATCAAGGGCTGCTCCTGAAATTATATTTTCATCTATTGCTTTAGCTAAATCCTCTTCCACAACAATTGGACCTCTGCCCATGTTTATAAGAACTGAAGTTTTCTTCATTTTCTTTAAGTTATCATAGTTAAATAGCCCTTTAGTATTTTTATTTAAAGGAGAATGTATAGAAATAATATCACTTTCACTTAATAATTCATCTAATTCAACTCTTTTATACTCTGAGTTATTATTTTTACCTGATGTTGAATAGTATACAACTTTTGCACCAAAAGCTTCTGCAATTTTAGCTACTTTTTTCCCAATATTTCCAAGACCTATAATTCCCCAAGTCTTACCTTCTATATCATTAAAAGGTCTATCTAAATTAGTGAACATTCCTGATTTTGAATATTCTCCACTTTTAACAAACTCATCATAATAACCTATTTTATCATAAAGATGTAAAAGTGTAGCAAAGGTATGTTGTGCTACTGTTGGAGTAGAATATCCTGCAACATTAGTTACTGCTATGTTTTTACTTTTTGCATATTCTACATCAATATTATTAAAACCAGTTGCAGTTTCACATATTATTTCTAACTTTTCTGCATTTTTTAAATTATCTTTATTTAAAACTACTTTATTAGTTAAAATTATTGAAGCATCTTTAATTCTTTCTTCCACTTCTTCAGCTTTAGTTTTATCATAAAGAATTACTTCTCCAAATTCTTTTAATTTATCAAAGTCTACATTTCCTAATGTTATTGAATCTAATACTACTATTTTTTTCATTAAAAATTCCTCCTAAATTCATTGTTTATATTAATAATTATATCATATACAACAATTTAAAAATTAATAAAATATCAAATTCTATATATCTTTACAGCTTCTTTTAAATGTAATAATATAATGTTAGTTTGCTTTGAAAGGAGATATTTTTATGTTTATTTTAACTTATGAAATGCCACTAAAAGAAGTAGATAGTAAAATTGAACTTCTTCAAATAAATGATATATTTAATGCATTTTATGAAAGCTCACTAGAAATTACTACTGATGAAAATGGATATGGTTATATAGAAAAAGAAGATGATATAGTAAATCTTAAAATAGCTTTTGATGGTGAAGAAAATGAGTTACCTAAATTTACTGAAAAGGTAACTGAAATTATGAATGAAAAACCTCTTAATATATATGAAGAAAATTATACTTATGATAACTTTTCTATTCCTGCAATAGAGATAAATGAAGAATGGGTTTTGGCTTCTCCTGAAGAAGAAATTGAGGAAGGTAAAAAGAAAATTAATTTTATTTCTCAAGGTGCCTTTGGTACTGGACTTCATGAAACTACTCAAGATTTATTAAGAGTTATATTAGAAAAAGATTTTACTGACAAAAGAGTTTTAGATATTGGAACTGGGTCTGGTATTTTATCCCTTGCAACTGCCATTAAAAATGCTGCTGAAGTTGTTGCTGTAGATATTAGAGATGTTCAAGATGAGGTTGAATTAAATGCTTCATTAAATAATATTTCTACAATAAAAACATTAATTGGTGATGCACTTTCTGGAGAAATTACTATAGAAGGTGATTTTGATTGGATTTACATAAATATAGGTGGTGAAGAAACTGAAATGTTTATGCCATTAATAAATGAACATTTAAAAAAGGATGGTAAACTGCTTGTGTCTGGACTTGTTGAATGGAGCTTTGATAAAGTTAAAAATATGGTAGAAAACTATGGCTTTAAAATAATAGAAAAACATCAAACAAATGAATGGTGTACAGCCATCTTTTCAAGAGCTTAAAAAATTAGGAATTGTTTCATTAAAAAAGGTGCCTATAGATTTTTATAGACACCTTTTTTTATATTAATAAATCATTAATTTTCCTAATTTAGATTTAAGCACTTTTTCAAAAATATTCTATTTTATTGCATTTTCAATTTCTGAAATTCTAGTATTAACAGATTTAAATCCTGTTCCCCCAACATACCAAGCTTGTGAATCTAAATATATTATTTTATTATTTTTATAAGCTGATGTTTTCTTCACTAATTCATTTTCTACTATTTCTTTAGCAGTATTATTTTCAGTTCCAGTTATAGTATTTTTATCTATTATAAAAATATAGTCTGGATTTTTTTCTAATAAATATTCATATGAAATAGTTTGTCCATGTTTATCATCACCAACATTAGCATCATTTATTTTAAATCCAAATTCATTATAAAGCATATTAAATCTTGATTTTTCACCATAAACACTTATTGAATTATCTGATACCATTAATATTGCTGCATTTGCATTAGTTTCCTTAACCTTAGCACTTACTTTCTCTAATTTACCTTTTATTTCATTTAAATTTTCTTTTATTTCATCCTCTTTTTCAAAAATTTGTCCTAAAATATTACAACTAAATTCAAGAGATTTCATAAAGTCTGTTGATTCACTTCCAAGCCCTATTGTAGGTGCTATTTTTGATAATTCTTCATATGAATCTTCTTGTCTTCCTTCTATTATTATTAAGTCTGGCTTAAGTTCATTTATTTTTTCTATATCAAATTCCTTAAGTCCACCAATATCAACATACTTTTTATCTTTATATTCACTTAAATAAGATGGTAAGCCTTGCTTTGGAAGTGCCTTAACTTCAACACCTAAAGTACTTAATACATCTAATGAACCATAGTCTAAAATAACTACATTTTGTGGATTCTTTTTAACTTCTGTAGTGCCAAATCTATGCTCTATTTCTAAAGTTCCTACTTCCTCTTTTTGTGAAGTTGATTTTCCATTAAATAAAAATGCTCCTCCAATTAATACTACAATAATTACTGATACAATACCTAATACTTTTTTATTCATACTCTTCTCCTTTGTTTTTTAAGCTAAACACTCATTTTTATTACATTTTTTGCATTTGTTATTACAATGATAAATACATATTTTATTTCCTCCAATATCTCTTATATCAAAATCAATCTCATATATTTCTTCTAAAAATTCTTTATTTATAACACATTCCTTTTCAGATGCCCTCACCACCTTTCCATTTTTCATAACTACTATATTATCTGAATAACAGGATGCAAAATTAATATCATGCATTACAATAACAACTGTTTTATTAAGTTCTTTAACTAAGTTTTGAAGAACCTTCATCATTTCTACTGAATGTTTAATATCTAAGTTATTTAAAGGCTCATCTAATAAAATATATTCTGTATTTTGGGCTATCACCATTGCTATAAAAGCCCTTTGTCTTTGTCCTCCACTTAGTTCATCTAAATATCTATTTTCTATCTCCTGAAGACCCATATATTCTATAGCTTCTTTAACATATTTTTTATCTTCCTTTTTAAGCCTTCCTTCACAATAAGGAAATCTTCCAAATTCAACTAATTCTTTAATAGTAAGTCTTATATTAATATTATTAGCTTGTTTTAAAATAGCTATTTTTTTTGCTAATTCCTTAGTATTAAAGTCACTAAGCTTCTTTCCTTCTATAATAACCTCTCCTCCATCATTTTTTCCTATTGGAGTAATCATTGATAATACTGTACTTTTTCCTGCTCCATTTGGTCCTATAAGAGAAGTTATCTTTCCCTTTTCAATATTAAAAGAAACATTTTTAAGCACTGTTTTGTTGCCATATTTCTTTGTTATATTTCTTATCTCTATCATTGTTTATTCTCCTTTAACAATAAATATATAAAGTATGCTCCACCAATAAAGTTAATTATTATACTAATTTTTGTATTATAATTTAATAATCTTTCTACTATAAACTGCCCTCCTACTAAAGCAATAATGCTTATTAATATTGAAGATGCTATTAAATATTTATGCTTGTAGCTTTTTATAAGTTGATATGACAAATTAACAACTAAAATTCCTAAAAATGTTATAGAACCTACTAAAGCTGTTGAAATTGATATTAATATCGAAACTACTATTAAAAGCTTTTTAGAAATTCTATCATAATCAACTCCAAGACTTATTGAATTATCTCTTCCAAGATGCAAAACATCAATTTTTCTCATATCATCATATATAAAAGCAAATATTATAAGAAGAATTATTATAACCACTAATAATATACTTGTATTAACATTTGTAAATGATGCAAAAAGCTTTGATTGAAGTACTACATAATCATTTGGGTCTATTAAAACCTGCATAAAAGTTGATAAGCTTTTAAATAATGTTCCAAATATAGTTCCTACAAGAAGAAGAAAATATATGTTAGATTTTCCATTACCTAAAAGAAATTTATAAAGAATCATACTTCCTAAAATCATAAGAAATGATGAGACTAAAAAATTTACCCTTCCATCAGTCATAACAATACTTGAAGTTCCAAAAATAAAAACTACAAATGATTGCAAAAATCCATAGAGAGAATCTAATCCAAGAACACTTGGAGTAATTATTCTATTGTTTGTTATGGTCTGAAATATTATTGATGAAAAAGCTATACTTCCACCTGTTATTATTATTGCAACAACTCTAGGTATTCTCTTAGATAAGTTATACTCATAGTTATCTACATTAAGTCCATATACTAAAAATAATGTTATTGCAAGAAGTGCAATTCCAAATAAAATATATATCTTCTTTTTATCCTTCATCTTTTGCTCTCCTAAAAACTAAAATTAAAAATAAAATACTTCCTATCACTCCTATTGTTAAACTTATTGGAACCTCATAAGGAAATATTATTACTCTTCCTATCATGTCACATATAAGCACAAAAATTCCTCCAAATAATGCTGTTAAGCCAATATTTTCACTTAAATTATCTCCTTTAAACATAGAAACTATATTAGGGACAACAAGTCCTACAAACGGTATGCTTCCAACTGTTATAACTACTAAAGAGGATATTAAAGATACTATTATAACTCCTATTTGAACTACTTTTTTATAGCTTATTCCTAAATTTGCACTTATTTCTTCTCCCATAGAAACAATAGTAAATTTTCTAGCATAAATAAATGCCATTATTAAAAGTGGAATTATTAAAAATAACAATTCATATTTTCCCTTAAGTACTGTTGAAAAATCCCCTTGAAGAAATGATGTCATATTTTGAACCATATTATATTTATAAGCTAAATAATCTGTAACTGCTCCAATAACATTTCCAACCATTATCCCAACTAAGGGAACAAAAATTATATTTTTAAGTCTTACTTTATTAAGAATTTTCATAAATATAATTGTTCCAACAATTGAAAATATTAATGATACAATCATTTTTTCCATAATAGTTGCTGATGAAAAAAGCATTGTTGAAACTAATACTCCAAGCTTTGCAGAATCTATTGTTGCAGCTGTTGTTGGAGAAACAAACTTATTACTGCTTATCTGTTGCATTATTACTCCAGCTATACTTAGAGATATCCCTGTTATTAAAATACTTAAAAGTCTTGGCACTCTGCTTATCAAAAATATATTTATTTTCTCCATATCACCATTTATTAAATCAGATAATCTTATATTATGTACTCCAATAAATAAAGAGAAAATTGATAAAAATATTAATATAATGAGTAAATATCGTTTTTTCATTTCTATTCCTTTCTTTTGCATTTATTATTAATAATTATTCTCAATTAATTTCTGCTTTATTGTATTGAAAATAAATATCATTGTCAACATATTATATTTTCTATTTCATTTAAAACTTAAATAAAAATTTTTATTTAGATAATTAATAATTATTATCAATATCAATTTAATAATATTTTAAAAATAAAAAAGACTCTTTGAAAAAAATCAAAGACTCTTTGAAAAAAATCAAAGAATCTTTTCATATTAAATTTTCTTTTTTATTATCTTTTGTAGTTTTACTCTATATAGTAGTATTGTGTACTAATTTTTTATTAAGGAGAGATTAAAATTAATAAACGATATAAAAATAATTTTGATGATTTAAAAAATAACTGTGAACATTTTTATAACAAAGGTTTTAAGAAATTTTTAAAATGGCCTATATTTTTATTTATAAGTCCAGGTAAACTTTGTGTATTATGTTGCTTTTTTATAACATTATTAGTATGTGGTATTGGATTTTATGGTTTATTTGTAATTATATTATTGCTATTATTATTTATATTTATTCCCTAGAACATATCTCCTATTATTTTTAATAAACTTTATTAAAAATTTTCTTGTAATATTTAATTTATTATGTTATCATGAATTTTGCGAGTAAGACGTGCAATCGCTGCTAGCTTTAAGCTAGGAGAGGAAAGTCGGGGCTCCACAGGGCAGGGTGCTGGATAACGTCCAGTCAAGGCGACTTGAAGGATAGTGCAACAGAGATATACCGCCTGTTTTTTCAGGCAAGGGTGGAAAGGCGAGGTAAGAGCTCACCAGCGTGATGGCGACTTCACGGCTATGTAAACCCCACTTGGAGCAAGACCGAATAGAGAAACATTTAAGGAGTGGCCCGTTCCGTTTCTGGGTGCGTCGCTTGAACCTATTGGTAACAATAGGTCTAGATAGATGATTGCTTAATACAGAACCCCGCTTATGGCTTATCTCGCATTTTAATTATTACTGGGTTCTTCATGTGGAAAAGTTTTGTTTTCCCTTGTTTTTCCCTATGTTATAAGATTAGTTATGGACTATGGATATCAATATCTATAGTCCATTTTTCTTTTATTATAAAAATTCATAAGGGTCTTCACATTCATTAGAATGGATAAATTCTATTTCAGGAAACTTTTCTTCTATTTTTTTCATTACCTTTAAAAATACAATCCATTCTGTTTTAAAATGTCCTGGGTCTATTATTGTTAATCCAATTTCCTTATAATCTGATGCAAAATGATAGGTTGTATCTCCTGTTATAATACAGTCTGCACCAAGTCTTAATGCATCTTGAAAATAATCTTGACCACTTCCATTTATAATTGCTATTTTTTTAATTTTTCTTTCTCCTATAACAGCTCTTAAATTTTCTACATTAAGCTTTTCTTTTACTATTTTTATTATTTCTTCTGGAGTTTTCTCTTCATCAAGTTCAACTATTCTTCCTATACCAGAAGTTTGAAAACCTAAAACTTTGCTTTCTTCTATAATTTTTTTACTTTTAAATCCAAGAATATTTACTATCTCTTCATTAATTCCACCCTTTACAGAATCAAGATTTGTATGGCTTGAAAATAATGATATATCATTTTTTATAAGTTCAATTATTTTAAAACCTTGTAAATCATCTTTAACTATTCTACTTGGTTTTCTAAAAATTAATGGATGATGAGTTATTATTAAATCTATATTATTTCTTTTTGCTTCTTCAATAACCTTTTTAGTACAATCTAAAGCAAGTAATACTTTATGTACTTCTTTTTCTTTATCTCCAACCATAAGACCTACATTATCATAACTTTCTTTTAAAGAAGGAGGTGCTACTTTTTCCATAACTTTAATTATATCATTAACACAAATACTCATTTTATTTTAACCCCTTTTTTAAATTTTCTATAAAGTTTATCTTTTCTATAACTTCTTCTTTTCTCTTTTTAGCAGACTCACTATCATCTTTTATAAAGCTTAATATTTTTTTATACTTTTCTTCTTTGCTTTCTAAATAAGGTAACATTAGAGGATGTTTTTCTTTTAATAATATTGGTGAAAATTCATAAAAAATATTATCTACTTTTGTATGTTCTTCATTATTTTTTACTACTTTAAATAATTCATAATATATACCTTCATCAAAACATAAATCCTCTTTTAATATTTTATATCCATTATTATATAGATATTCTCTTAAAACCTCTGGATTTTGTGCAGGCTGTAATATTATAAATTTTAAAAATGAAAGTTTATTTTTTCCCTCTTCTAAAATATCTCTTATAAGATTTCCTCCCATACCAGCAATTACAATTCCTTCAACTTCTTTAGTTTTTATAGGTTCTAATCCTCCACCAAGTCTTGTTTCTATTTTTTCCGAAAGTCCTTCTAAAGATATATTTAGCTTTGATTTTTTTACTGGGTCTTTATTTATATCTGAGGCTATAGCTCTTTCACATAAATTATTTTTCACTGCATATATAGGAATATATCCATGATCAGTTCCTATATCAGCAATACTTTTACACTTATCTATATGTTTTGCAATAAACTGAAGTCTTTTACTTAATTCCATGAAAATTCTCCTTAAATTAATAATTTTTTTGTAAAATTAAAAAAGACTGCTGCATATAACATTCTTAAATAAGAATATTTTTGCAGCAGCCATAAATAATTAATCTAAATAATCTTTAAGCTTCTTACTTCTTGAAGGATGTCTTAATTTTCTTAAGGCTTTTGCTTCAATTTGTCTTATTCTTTCTCTTGTTACATTAAACTCTTTACCAACTTCTTCAAGAGTTCTTGCTCTTCCATCATCAAGACCAAATCTAAGTCTTAATACTTTTTCTTCTCTTGGTGTTAATGTATCTAAAACATTTATAAGTTGTTCTTTAAGCATAGTGAAAGCAGCTGCTTCTGCTGGTGCTGGTGCTTCATCATCTGGTATAAAATCTCCTAAATGACTATCCTCTTCTTCTCCTATTGGAGTTTCTAAAGATACAGGTTCTTGAGCTATTTTTTGAATTTCACGAACTTTTTCTACTGGTAAGTCCATAACCTTTGAAATTTCTTCTGGGAATGGGTCACGTCCAAGCTCTTGAAGTAATTGTCTTTGAACTCTTATAAGCTTATTAATAGTTTCAACCATATGAACTGGAATTCTAATAGTTCTTGCTTGGTCTGCTATTGCTCTTGTTATAGCTTGCCTAATCCACCATGTAGCATAAGTAGAAAATTTATATCCCTTTCTAAAGTCAAATTTTTCTACTGCCTTTATAAGACCTAAATTACCTTCTTGGATTAAGTCAAGGAAAAGCATACCTCTTCCTACATATCTTTTAGCTATACTTACAACAAGTCTAAGATTAGCTTCTGCTAATTTCTTTTTAGCACCCATATCTCCTTGTTCAATTCTTTTAGCAAGCTCTATTTCTTCTTCTGAAGATAATAGTGGAACTTTACCTATTTCTTTTAAATACATTCTTACAGGGTCATCAATAGCTATTCCCTCTGGAACAGAAAGATCTATCTCTTCCTCTTCTTCATGTATTTCTTCTTCTATATTCCCTATTATTTCTACTCCCATACTTTCTAAAATTTCATATATTTTATCCATTTGTTCAGGAGATAAATCTATGTTTTCTACTTCATCCATTATGTCTTTGTATGTTATACTATTGTTTTTCTTTGCTTTTTCAATTAACCCCTTTACAATTGACATCTTATCGCTTTTAGATCTTTTATCATTATTAGTTTTTACTTTTGCTTCCATTTTACTCTTGCCTCCTTCCGCCATTTTCAATTAACCTCTTTCCTTTTTAATTTGTTCATTTAATTTAGTAAGCTCTATAGCAATTTCTATGGATTCTTGAATTTTTCCTTTTTGCTCCAATTCCTTCTGCTCCTTTTTTAAACCTTCTAATTTTTCATTAAGCTTAAATAACTTTACTTTTCTTATACATTCTTTAGAAAGTCTTTCTATATCATTGACTTCTAAAAGATTAAGTTCATTTATTTTAGTTAATTCTTTTGATGATTCAACATCATCACATCCTGCCTCTATATATGCTTTTATATTCTTAGCATTACTATCTTTAGCAGCAATTATTAAATTAAATATTTTTTTATGTGAATTTAATACCAATTCTTCTGATGAAATACTTTTTATAATTTCAACATAGTATTTATCATTGAACATAAGCTTTATTAAAGAACGTTCTGCTTTTACATAAGCTGGTTCTAAATATAATTCTGTTCCAAATTCTTCCTTTCCATTCATAAAAGTTTCATCTTTTTTTGTTTTTATATCTGATATTAAATCATATATGGATTGTTCCTTAATTCCTGTATCTTCAGATATTTCTTTAATATACACATCCTTTTCTACTGGATTTAAGTCTGCTAGTATTTCAGCTACTCTTTTTCCATATTTAATAAGTGATGAATTTTCTTTAAAGTTTATTCCCTCCTTAGCCCTTTTCAGCTTATAACTGATTAAAGATATTGCAGAATTTATAAGTTTTAAAAACGCCTCCTTTCCATTTGAACGAATAAATTCATCTGGATCTTTTCCTTGTGGTATTATTAATACTCTTACATCTAACCCTGCAGCTCTAAGTATTTCAAGTCCTCTAAGGGTGGCTGTCTGTCCAGCTACATCTGCATCATAAGAAATAATTACTTTATCTGCATATCTTTTAAGCAGCCTTGCTTGATGCATTGTTAAAGCTGTTCCAAGTGAGGCAACAACATTAGTTATTCCATATTGATTAAGTGCTATACAATCCATGTAGCCTTCAACTATTATGAAGTATCTATCTTCCATTTTTTCCTTTATAGCAAAATTTAATCCATATAGATTATACCCTTTTTGAAATACTAATGTTTCTGGAGAATTTAAGTACTTTGGTTTTGAATCATCTAAAACTCTTCCACCAAAGCCTATTACATTTCCTTTAATATCAAAGACAGGAAACATAACTCTGTTTCTAAATCTATCATATACTTTTCCTTTAGGACTCTTTGAAACTAACCCTGCTTCTAACAAGGTCTCTTCTTTAAAACCTTTTTTCCTTAAATAATAGATTAAGCTACTCCATTCATCCTTTGCATATCCAAGTCCAAATTTTCTTATAGTAGAGTTTTTTATTCCTCTGTTTGAGAAATATTCTTTTGCCACATTATTTTCCGTAAGATTTTTAAAAAAGAAGCGTCCTGTTTCCACATTTACTTTATGAAGAATATCTTTCTTCCTATTTACTAAACTATTAACTCTTCCTTCTTTTAAATCTAAAGGTATATTTGCTTTTTCAGCTAAATATTTTAATGCCTCTACATACTGTAAGTTCTTTTGTTTCATTACAAAAGTAACTACATTTCCAGCTTCTCCACAGGAAAAACATTTATATATTTGCTTTTCTTGAGAAACTGAAAAGGATGGATTTTTGTCATTGTGAAATGGGCATAGCCCAAAAAAATTTCTTCCAGATCTTTTTAACCTTACACTTTCAGAAATTATGTCCACAATATCATTTTCTTGTTTTATTCTTTCAATAACTTCTTCTGAAATTTTCAAGGAGTCTTCTCCCTCTCTTCAAAATTTTTTTCAACAATTTATATATTATTCGACACTAACTTTATTTATCCTTTTATTTTTATAAATAATATTAATTTTATTTCACATGGTTTATAATTCCATATTTCTATTTTTTTATTCATATTTAATAAATTTCAAAATTAAGATATATTATCAATTTTATCTATTAAATTTATTTTTTAATTATTTTGATAATATAACTTTTTATTAATGTCAACCTCTTAAAATCTTCAATTTTCTCTTTTAGTTTTATATAAATTAACTCATATTTTATAATTCTACATATCTCTTTTAAATCCTTTATTTATTATGCCTAATTATTTATAGTATATTACTAATATTTAAATTTTATTTTTTAGTATATTTAGAATATATTTTTAATATCAATAATATTGAAATAATATTTTTTGGAGTAATTTTATGGCTACTCTATTATCTTATTCAAAGCATTCAATTTTTTCTCCTAATAATATAAAAAAATTTATTTTACCATACTATGGTTTAGAAAATTCTAATGTTAAAATGGTTAAATTTAAAGATACAGATAAACAAAGAGCTGTTTATAAAATTGAAAACAATAATAAATTTTATTGTTTAAAAAAAGTTTATTATTCTAAGGAGGCTCTTCTTTATGTATATTCTTGCTTAGAATGGCTTTATCGTTATGGTTTAAATGTTCCAAAACTAATTCCAACTATATATGAAGGACGTTTTGTGGATTTTCATGGTATGCTTTTTGTTCTTACTGAATGGATTGAGGGTACAAAATGTAGCTTTGATAATCTTAATCATATATTTTCTTCTTCCCTTGAACTTGGAAAGCTTCATACATCAACAAGAAATTTTGTTCCCATATTAGGAAGTGAAAATAAAAAAGCCTTTGATAATCTATACATATCTATAGAAAAGCACTTTCATGATATATTAAAATCATCAAATTATGCATTTCAATGTAAAGACAATTTTTCAAGAGAATTTTTATCTACTCTTGAAGAAAACCTTGAACTATGTAAAATATGTGCTTCTATTTCTAGTGAAATAAATCCTAAGTTTTTATCTACTTCCCTTTGTCATGGAGATTATGTAAATAAAAATATACTCTTTTCTAATGATAATAAAGTATGGATTATTGATTTTGATAAATGTAAAATGGATTATTCTGCTCGTGATATTTCTTATTTTTTAAGAAGACTTTTAAAAAGAGATAATACTAATTGGAATTTAAATATAACCTTAGAAGTTTTAAATAATTATATATACTCTTCTACATTATCATCTGATGATTTAAAGTATATTGTTTCTTATATATGTTTTCCTCAAAAGTATTGGAAAATTTCTAAGGATTATTATAAAAATAGAAAAAAGTGTAATAAAAAAGCCTTTAATGAATTATTAAAGAAAAATAATAAAAAGGTATATGCTCAATTAGAATTTTCAAAATCTATTCTTAATTATTTTACTTTTACCAATTGGAAATTGCCTTAATTTTATTAAATATATTGCTTTTATCTAACTTTAAATTAGAATAAAGCAATATATTTATTTTAAGCTTTATTCAAATGGATATAAAAATCCCCATTTTTCTCTTATTTCACTTAAAATATGTGAAACATCAGAAGAAAGCTCTATCTCCTTTTCTCCAGTTAAATTTTCTATGTATTTTTGCATATCTTCCACTTCATAATTTAACGCTTTAGAAGTATCTCCAACAGAAATTTCTTCTGTTTTACCATCTTTAGTATATGTTATAGTTGCTTTATCTGCTCTTGGATAGTTATTAACTTCAATAAAGGCAAGTTCTCCTGAAACAATACCACGTTTAGGTTGTTTAGCTCTCATAGTAAGTCCCATTACTACCATTTCATCTTCTTTATTTCTTAAAATAGTTGCAGATTCTTCATCAACTCCTGTTTCAAAATACTTTACTGTAGTTGATATAACCTCTGGTTTACTTTCCATAAAATATCTAGCAAAAGAGGTTGCATAAACACCAATATCTAATAAAGCTCCTCCTGCAAGTTCTTTGCTAAAAAATCTATTTGTTACATCATATTCTTTACAGCTTCCAAAGTTTGCTTGTATCATTTTTATTTTTCCCAAAGCTCCTGAGTTAACCATTTCTCTTAATTTTTTATATAAAGGCATATGATAAATTGTCATAGCTTCTTGAACAATTACATTTTTCTTTTTAGCAAGTTCTAAAACTTCATCTAGTTGTTTTGAATTTACTGTAATAGCTTTTTCACATAAAACATGTTTTCCACTATTAACTGCCTTTAATAAATATTCATAGTGACAATTATGAGGTGTAGATATATATATAATATCAATATTTTTGTCCTTTAACATTTCATCACAATTTTCATATATATTCTTAACATTAAACTCTTCTGCAAATTTTTTAGCTTTATCAATATTTCTATTATAAGCTCCATAAACTTCTCCATTAACTTCATTTAAAGCTACTGCCATTTCCCTTGCAATACTACCTGTTCCTAAAATAGCCCAATTATATTTTTTCATAAATTAAATCCTCCTATACTTTTTTATTATTACTTTTTAATAATTCTAACACCCTTTTCTGAAACTACTATTGCTTTTGTTGCAATATTATAAAATAAAGAAGTGTCAACAACTCCAACTATTTCATTAAGCTTTCTATTTAACATTTCAATATCATTAACATTTTCAAATTTAACATCCATTAATAATAATCCATTATCACTAATTGTAAATCCATCCTTTGCACCACTACTTCTTAAAGTTGGTACTCCATTAAGTTTTTTTATTGCATTTTCAACATAGCTTTTACTTTCCTTAAATATTTCTAAAACAACAGGATATTTAAAATCTAATTTATCTACTACCTTACTTTCATCAACTAATAATATATAATCTTCTGCCATACTTGCTATTATTTTTTCTTTTGTATGTATTCCTCCTCCACTTTTTAATGCATTTAAATCACTATCCACTTCATCACAACCATCAAAGGCAACAGAAATTTTATTTACACACCAAGTTGGAATTACTTCTATACCATTTTCTATACATAATAGTTCTGTTTTCATTGAAGGAGTTACAACTTTAACTTTATATCCAGATTCTTTTATATATTCTACTAAAAATCCTATTGTACTTCCTCCACCAAGTCCTATAATTGAATTATTTTTTATAAACTTTAATGCTTCTTTTGCACACCTTTTTTTCATTTCTATTTCACCTCATATTTATAATTTATCATCTGCAATATCTTCTTCATGTCTACTTAAATTTTTATATACATCCTCTTTTCCTACAGTTAAAAATAAATATAAAATTTCAATCACTAAAAAAGCAGATATTCTTGAAAAGTAATATTCATCTAAAAATAACTTTTCTCTAGTTGCTGTTGTAATATGATATTTTGTTATTTTAGCAATAGGAGAATTTTCATTGTTAGTTATTGAAATTGTTGTAGCTCCTATTTCATTTGCTACTTTAGCAATAGTAAAAAGCCTTTTTGATGCTCCTGAATTTGAAATTATTATAACTACATCTTCTTTTTTTAAGTTATATGTATATGCAAGTTGAGTTTCCCAAATTGTATTTGAAACAGCAGGAATTCCTATTTGATTAAATTTATATGTACCATCTAAAGCAACTGGAATAGTATTTCCTACAGCTGCAAATTGTACTGAATTTGCTTTTTTTAATAATTCTAATATTTCACTAAGTTCCATCTCATTAATAGAAGAGATAGTTTGTTTAATTTCTTCTATTTTATTTGCTAATATATTTTGTAAAGAACCTTTAATATTATTTTCACTTACATCACTAGATACTGAAATATTATTTTCATCATCTTCTACAATTTCCTTTGCTAATGTAATTTTTAAATGATGAAAACTCTTCATATTGCATTTTCTACAAAATCTTGAAACAGTTGCTTCACTTACTCCACTTAAAGAAGCTAATTCAACAATAGTCATTTCTATTATTTTTTTTCTATTATTAATTATATAATTTGCAACCTTTTTTTCAGACTCTGAAAATTCATCAAAACTAGAAAAAATCAAATCTATAACCTTGTAATTTTTCATAAGTCCCTCCTATTTTTTACTTTAACTTTATTATAATTTGAAAAATATTTTCTGTCAAATAAAATTTATGAAAATTTTTTTCATAAATTTTATTTTAAATTTCTTCTTTTATTAAACTTTATTATTATGTATCTACTATTTAACAAATTATATAATTTCCTATAAAAAAAGTTCCATACCAATTATTGTTTATAATTAATATGGAACTTTTATCTTTCATATATTATTTTTTCAATTAAATTTTATTATCTAGGATTTTTTACTTGAGCTTGTGCTGCTGCAAGTCTAGCTAAAGGAACTCTAAATGGTGAACAAGAAACATAATCAAGTCCAACATTATGACAGAATTCAATTGATGAAGGGTCTCCTCCATGTTCTCCACAAATTCCTAAATGGATATTTGGTCTAACAGCTCTTCCTTTTTCTGCTGCCATTTGAACTAATTGACCTACTCCTGTTTGATCTAATTTTGCAAATGGGTCTTGTTCATAAATCTTCTTGTCATAATAAGCTCCTAAGAACTTAGCTGCATCATCTCTTGAGAATCCAAATGTCATTTGAGTTAAGTCATTTGTACCAAATGAGAAGAATTCTGCTTCAGTTGCTATTTTATCTGCTGTAAGAGCAGCTCTTGGAATTTCAATCATTGTTCCAATATGATAGTCAAATTTAACATTATTTTCTGCCATAACAGATTCTGCTGTATTAACTACTATATCTTTAACATATTTTAATTCCTTTACTTCTCCAACTAATGGTATCATTATTTCAGGAACTACATCATATCCTTTATTCTTTCTAACTTCTATTGCAGCTTCTATTACTGCTCTAGTTTGCATTTCTGCTATTTCTGGATATGAAACTGCAAGTCTACATCCTCTATGACCCATCATAGGATTAAATTCATGTAAGCTATCTACTGTAGCCTTTAATTCTTCATAGCTTAAATCCATTTCTTTAGCTAATGCTCTTATATCCTCTTCTGAATGAGGTAAGAATTCATGTAGTGGTGGATCTAAGAATCTTATAGTTGCTGGCTTTCCTTCTAAAGCTTCATACATTTCTATAAAATCTTGTTTTTGCATTGGAAGAATCTTATCTAATGCTTTTCTTCTTTGTTCAACATCCTTTGCTACAATCATTTCTCTAACTGCCATTATTCTATCTTCTGCAAAGAACATATGCTCTGTTCTACATAATCCAATACCTTCTGCTCCAAATTCAACAGCTTGCTTAGTATCTCTTGGATTATCTGCATTAGTTCTTACTTGAAGTTTTCTTATATCATCTGCCCATCCCATAAATGTTGCAAAATGACCTGTAATTTCTGGTGTTACTGTCTTAACAGCTTCTCCATATACATTTCCTGTTGAACCATCTATTGATATAAAGTCTTTATCTGTATAAACTTTTCCATCAACTTCCATAGTTCTAGCATCTTCATTAACTTTAATTGCTCCACATCCTGAAACACAACAAGTTCCCATACCTCTAGCAACAACTGCTGCATGAGAAGTCATTCCTCCTCTTACAGTTAATATACCTTGAGCTGCTATCATACCTTCTATATCTTCTGGTGAAGTTTCAAGTCTTACTAAAACAACCTTTTCACCTTTTTCTGCTCTTTCTTTTGCTTCTTCAGCAGTGAAACAAATCTTACCACAAGCTGCTCCTGGAGATGCTGCAAGTCCTTTTGCAATTACCTTTGCCTTCTTTAAATCTTCAGAATAAAATGCTGGGTGAAGTAAAGAGTCTAATTGTTTTGGTTCAACTTTAAGTATTGCTTCTTCCTTAGTTAAAGCACCTTCTTCAACTAAATCAACAGCAATCTTTAATGCAGCTTGTGCTGTTCTCTTACCATTTCTAGTTTGTAAGAAGTATAGCTTTCCTTCTTCAATTGTTATTTCCATGTCTTGCATATCTTTATAATGAGATTCTAGTGTATTTATTATTCCTACTAATTGTTTATATATTTCTGGATTTTGTTCCTCTAATTGAGAAATTGGTTGTGGAGTTCTTATACCTGCAACAACGTCTTCACCTTGTGCATTCATTAAATATTCTCCATAAATCTTCTTTTCTCCAGTTGCAGGGTTTCTTGAGAATATTACTCCTGTTCCTGAAGTTTCTCCTTTATTACCAAATACCATTTGTTGAACATTTACTGCTGTTCCCCATTCTCCTGGTATATCATTTAATCTTCTATAAACTATTGCTCTTGGGTTATCCCATGATCTAAATACTGCTGTAACAGATTCTATTAATTGAATCTTTGGATCTTGTGGGAATGGTTCTCCTTTTTCTTTTTTATATATTTCTTTAAATTGAACTACTAATTCTTTTAAATCCTCTGCTGTAAGGTCTGTATCTACTTTATATCCTTTTGCTTCTTTCATTTCATCTAATTTATCTTCAAATAATCTCTTTTCAATGCCCATAACAACATCTGAAAACATTTGAATAAATCTTCTATAAGAATCATAA
>ONGV01000170.1 GCA_900317445.1 uncultured Eubacteriales bacterium
GAAAATATAGATGAAAATATAGATGAAAATATAGATGAAAATATAGATGAAAATATAGATGAAAAAGAGGAGCAAAACTTTGAAAGAAAAAAACTTTTAGAGGAAGATGCAAGAGACATATTAAATAACTCTGTAAATATTAGTAAGTATAATGTAGAGATAAATAATAATAATTTCATTTATGATGGAAGAGAATACTACCAATATATCATAAATTATGATGATATAACCTCTCAATATTCATTAATTGTTGATAAAGAAACAGGAACAATAAAATGCTATAGAGTTGATGGTTTAGTATGTGATTTTGAAGAAAGTATGTTTTCAAAAAATTATGATGAGTCTTTAAAAGAACCTTGTAATTGGAATGGTGAGTACTATCTTGAAAATGGAGAGGGAGTATTAAGTATAAGTGATACTAAAAAAGATTCATTTAATTTTAGCATATATGGAAATGTAGGAGAAGAAAGTTTAAAAAATACTACAGGAATAACTAAAACTACAGATAATGTTGGAAATTATACTTTTGATAATGGAGATATTTTAAACTTTATAATTGGAAATGGATATATTGAAATAAATAGATTTAATGTTTTAGGAGAAACAGTTTTTCATGGACTTTATTTTCCAAAATAGAAAAATTGTATTATTATCTATAAATAAAAAATCTTAGGTTCTTTATGTTATTTTCAGGTGTTTTGCTCTGTGGCTCTAAGTCACTGCTTCATAAAATAATGAACCTAAGATTTTAACAAATAGATTAATAATATTAAGCTTTCTTTTCTTTAAAAAATATATATACAGTAAAAGGAATATTAAGTAATAAGTAGAAAAGCGAAGAAAAACAAATTCATTTTATCTTAATAAAATATAACAAGTAAAAACCGGTTATTTTAGACAAATATTAAGAAAAACTATAAGAAATAAAAAAAATTAAAGATAATCAATGTATTTTGTAATTATTTTCACTAGAGACTAAAAAATAAGTATTTAAATAAATTAAAAAAAATGATAAAATAGTAACTATACTTGTAGTTTGCAAGTTTTAGTATGTTAAATTTTTAAGGGGTGGAAAACAATGAATAAGGAAGTTGGTTGTACTTTACTTATTAAAGATGATTTTAATAATGTATTGGTATTAAACAAAAAAGTAAAAAGGGGAGAAGAACAAACTTGGTCATTACTTTCAGGAAAAAGTAGGGGAAAAGAAAGTGATGAAAAATGTATTGATAGAACTGTAAAGGATATACTAAAGTCAATACCATTTGAAACAAAATTTATTGGAGAATATGAATCTGATGAAGAAAGTTTTAAGGTTTATTCTGCTATATTAAGAGAAAGAATAGTATTACATAAAAACTACAAGGAATGTAAATGGGTTGGAAAAAATGAATTAGAAAAACTTAACTTACTTGAAAGAGATAAGAATATATTAAGGGAATACTTCGTTTAAAATAAAATGTTAAAAAGGCTAGGAAATACATTTAAGGTTTCTTAGCCTTTTTTAATTCTTATTACTCTTATTTTTGAGTAAAATGATGGATAAACATAACTTAAAGGAAAATCTTTTTTATCATCACTATGACAGCAATATAAATAATCACCATTATCAAGAACTTTTGTTATTATTATTGAGTGAGAAAAAAATCCTTTTTGAGAAGAATGAAATTGAACTATATCTCCTATTGAATATTTGTTATTTTTGGTTATATCAATGCCTTTTCCACTATTTAATAAATAATAATATAATTCATTTACTCTAAGCCAAGGATGGGTATAGGGTTTCCAAGTATAAGAATAAGGAAGACCACCATAATCAAGACATTGAGAAATAAAATTTGTACAATCTCCTCCTTTGTTTGAAAAATCTTCATAGTATTTATTTCTCTTTAGGGCATATTTTCTAGCATAAAAGACGGCTTTTTCTGGAATATATATTCCTTTATTTTTTTCAGAAGAGAAATTTATCCTAAAAATTCTTATCAACTCCAAAATAAAAAATAAAACTTAATAATATTAATATTAGTTTTGTGGATAATTATTCGCTTAAATGATATAATGTAGCATGATAATTAAAATAAACCACAAAGGGGAAGAGCTAGTTAAATGAAAGATTCACATAACTCAACATTATTAAAAAGAGCAGAAGAGATAAAAGAAATTTTAAATGATTTTTGTGATAGTTATTTAAATGAGGACTATAAAGTAATATCCAATAGGCTATGTGAAGCTATTATAGAAAAGGATGAAAGTTTACTAATTAGAGGAAAGAGTACTGCGTGGGCTTGTGGAATAATTCATGCTATAGGAAGTGTAAATAATTTATTTAATAAAGATAATGATATTTACATTAAAGCAAAAGACCTATATGAAAATTTACAAGTAAGTAGTTCAACAGGACTTAATCGTTCTAAACAAATACAAAGTCTTATGAATATGTCAGAAGAAGATAATACAACTTCTGCTTGGAGAATAACAAAAGAAGAAAATAAAGAAAAGCTACAAGAAGAGGAAGAAATACAAAAGGAAGAAATTGATGAAAACTTTGAAAAAGCACAATCTTTAATAAAAGAAGCATGGCAATATAAAAACTTTAATAAAAAGAAAAAGCTTGCTAAAGAAGCTATAGAAATTTGTGATTATTGTGTTGATGCTTATATAATATTAGCAAAGGATAATTCAAAAAGTAATGAAGAGAAAAAAGAATTATTAGAAAAAGCTGTTAAAGGAAGCTTAAAGCTTTTAGGAGTTTCAGATATATCTGAAATAACAAAAGAAACTTGGAATCTTCCAGAAATAACATCATTTTTAGGTTCTTCTTATAATCTTTTATTTCAATTATGGAATATGGGAGAAAGAAGAAAGGCTATAGATTTAGGTTTAGAAATCTTAAAATATGATGAAAAAGATATGCTTATGATAAGATGTACTTTAGTAAGTTTTATGATTCTTGAAAATAATATTGATGAGGCAGAAGCATTTTTAGAAAAATATAAAAATGATTCCTTAACTTCTTTTAAATATAGTAAAGTTGTAGTTGAGTATTTAAAAGGAAATTTAGAAAAGAGTGAAGAAGCACTTAAAGAAGCATATAAGTTTAATCCATATGTAATAGCATATATATTAAACCAAAAAAGATTACCAGAAACTTTACCTAAAATAAAAAGCTTTAGAAGTGAAGAAGCAGCAGTTAATTATATGACTAATGGTATTGAAGTATGGAAAAATACTAATGGGTTAAAGAAATGGGTTAAAGAAATCTATAAAAGAGGCCTATAAAATATAGAGGTGATTTTATGAGATATTTTGTTATAGGGTTAATATTTTTTCTTATAATTGTTAACTTTTCATTGTTTTTTATAGGAAGAAAGCATGCTTCAAATATTTCTGATAATGAAGAAGCAAGTGATAAAGAATTTAAAAAAGGTATGAAATATTTTATAGCAGCAGCTATAGTTTCTTTTTTAACTATAATAATAATTTCTGTAGCAGCTATATTGTACATAAGATAATTTTCTTTAATTAAAAGGTGTAAATATTATTATTTTAACTTATTTTAAAATAATAATTTTACACTTTTTTTCTTAGTTTTTTAAAACTTGACAAAGAAGTATATTAAGAATAATATGTAAGTTACAAATAAGTATATACATTAATATTTTAAAAGGAAGTGGTTAAAATGAAGGAATATAAAACTCCTAAAAAACCTATTATGTATTACTATTTTATAGGTTTATTAGTTTTAATGTTTTTAAATTATTTTGTTTTTCCTCAATTTATGAAGCATCAAGTTAAAGAAGTTGATTATGGAACTTTCTTAACTATGGTAGATGAAGGCAAAGTAAATGAAGTAGAAGTTTCTACAGAAGAAATAGTTTTTACTGAAAAAGATTCACAAGGAAATACTAAATATTATAAAACAGGTGTAATGTATGACCCAGATTTAACAAATCGTTTATATGAGAAAAATGTAAAGTTTTCTCAACAAATTGTAGAAAAAACATCACCTTTAATGAGTGTATTTTTAACTTGGATACTTCCAACAGTAGTAATTATAGGCCTTGGACAATTACTTCTTAGAAATATGCAAAAGAAAATGATGGGTGGTGGAGGAAATGCCATGACCTTTGGTAAAAGTAATGCTAAAGTTTATGTTGAATCTACTACAGGAATTAAATTTAAAGATGTTGCAGGGCAAGATGAAGCAAAGGAAGCTTTAACAGAAATTGTAGACTTTTTACATAATCCTAAAAAATATACTGAAATAGGAGCAGCTATGCCAAAAGGAGCTTTATTAGTTGGACCTCCAGGAACAGGAAAAACCTTACTTGCAAAAGCAGTTGCAGGAGAAGCTAATGTACCATTTTTCTCAATTTCAGGTTCAGAATTTGTGGAAATGTTTGTTGGTATGGGAGCTGCAAAGGTAAGAGATTTATTTAAGCAAGCTAATGAAAAGGCTCCTTGTATTGTGTTTATAGATGAAATAGATACTATTGGTAAAAAACGTGATAATGGTGGAATAGGTGGAGGTAATGATGAAAGAGAGCAAACTTTAAATCAGCTTTTAACTGAAATGGATGGTTTTGATGGAAAGAAAGGTGTTATGATACTTGCAGCTACAAATAGACCAGAAGTATTAGATAAAGCCCTATTAAGACCAGGACGTTTTGATAGAAGAATACCAGTAGAACTTCCAGATTTAGCAGGAAGAGAAGCTATTTTAAAGGTACATGCAAAAAAGGTAAAATTAGAATCAAATGTTGACTTTAATCAAATAGCTAGAGCAACTTCAGGAGCATCTGGAGCAGAACTTGCAAATATAGTTAATGAAGCAGCATTAAGGGCTGTAAGATGTGGTAGAGAATTTGTAATTCAAAGTGACTTAGAAGAAAGTGTTGAGGTAGTAATAGCAGGATATCAAAGAAAGAATGCTGTTATTTCTCCAAAGGAAAAGGAAATTGTTGCATATCATGAAATAGGTCATGCATTAGTTGCAGCAAAGCAAACAGAGTCAGCACCAGTTCATAAAATAACTATAATTCCTAGAACTTCAGGAGCGTTAGGATATACAATGCAAGTTGAAGAGGGAGAAAAGAGCTTAATGTCTAAGGAAGAGGCATTTAATAAAATTGCTACCTTTACAGGAGGTCGTGCAGCAGAGGAATTAATTTTTGGTACCTTTACAAGTGGAGCATCTAATGATATAGAGCAAGCTACAAAATTAGCAAGAGCTATGGTAACACGTTTTGGTATGAGTAAAGATTTTGATATGATGGCTCTTGAAACTGTAAATAATCAATACTTAGGAGGAGATACTTCTCTTGCATGTTCTCCAGAAATGGCAGGAAAAGTAGATGAAGAAGTTTTAAGTATTATAAAAGATGCCCATGAAAAGGCAATTAATATATTAAAGGAAAATATAGATAAATTACATGAACTAGCACATTTTCTTTTAGAAAAGGAAACAATTACTGGAGAAGAATTTATGAATATATTAAATAAATAATAAAATTTTCGAGCAAGAGAGTTAATCTTGCTCTTTTTCTTTTTCAATTATTCTAAATTCTTTAGGAGTTAGCTTATATTTAATTTTAAATAATTTATTAAAGTAAGAAACACTATTAAAGCCAACATCTAAAGATATTTCCATAACTGATTTATCAGTAGAGGATAAAAGAGCAGAAGCTTTTTCAAGCCTATAGTTATTTATATATTCAATAGAGGTCATTCCTATATGTTTCTTAAAAAATTTCATAAAATGATACTCACTAAAAGAAGAAATTTGTGATAATTCTTCAATAGATATATTTTCAAAATAGTGAGTATGTATAAAATTTAATATGTTTTTTATTTTTTGCTCAGTTTCTGTAGATATTTCTTTTTTAGAAGAATTTTTAGTAACTAAATTATATTTATAAAATAAAGAAAATAAGTGAAATAAATTTGCTTTTAATTCAAGTTCAAAGGCTTCTTCTTTATTTGAATATATTTTTATAAGACTTTTTAAACAATGAAGAATTTCATTATATCCTAAGGCAGAGCTATTTATTATTTTAGGAAGTTCATGTTCATTATTTAAAATTGGAGCAAAGTATTTAATTAAGCATCCATCTGTTATAGCACTTTTTAAAATATTTAAATCAAAAATTATTGTGTTCCAATCCATAGTTTTTTCCTTAGGAGTTGTTAAAGAATGTAATACTAAAGGTTTAATAATTATTATATCTCCCTTTTTAGCAGTATAATTTTCTAAATTAATCATACAATCACATTCTCCATCTTCTACAATAACCATTTCAATTTCATTGTGCCAGTGAATATTTATTATAGGGTCATTTTTATCTATTCTGCCACTATAGGTTTTAAAAGGTAAAATAAAATCACCATGATTTACTTGTTCTTTTAAATTGTTATATTGTATATCATCCATGAATAAAAATCTCCTTAAATGTTATATTATAATAATAACAGAATTATTATAGAAATAAATA
>ONGV01000173.1 GCA_900317445.1 uncultured Eubacteriales bacterium
AAGGATATAGTTACAAGAAGAACAGTTAAAGAACTTGAACTTGCAGAAAAAAGATTTCATATAGTTGAAGGTTTTATAAAAGCTATAGATATTTTAGATGAAGTAATAAACACAATAAGAAATTCTAAATCTAAAAAGGATGCAGGAATAAACTTAGTAAAAAACTTTGATTTTACAGAAGAACAAGCAAATGCTATCTTAGAGCTTATGCTATATAGACTTACTGGTCTTGAAATAAATGTATTCCAAAAGGAGTATAAGGAACTAGAAAGAAAAATAAAAAAATATAAAAAGATACTTTCAGATGAAAAAGAACTTTTAAAGGTTGTAAAGTCTGAATTAAAAGAAATAACTGACAAATACAGAACTCCAAGAAAAACAGCAATAATAGAAGATGAAAGTGAGGCAAAAATTCACCTAGATGAACTTATTGTTGTTGAAGATGTTATGATAACTCTTTCTAAGGATGGATTTATAAAAAGAATACCTTATAAAAATTATGCTAGGTCTAATTTTAATGCTGATGAAATTGAATATAGAGAAGGGGATGAACTTAAGTATTTAATTAAATCAAATACAAAAGAAAGTCTTCTTATATTTACAAATAAGGGTAATATGTATCAAGTAAAGGGTATTAATATTCCAGAATATAAGTGGAAAGAAAAAGGAGAAAGAATTGACATAATAATAAAATCCCTTAATTTAGATGAAGAAAAAATAGTTGGGGTTATATCTGTTGATGAATTTTCAAAGGATAAATATATTCAAATAATAACAAATAGAGGAACAATTAAAAAATCTTCTTTAGATAAATTTATAACCAATTACTCAAAGCTTCAAGCAAGTAAATTAAGAGCAAATGAAGAGGTTGTAATGGTAGAAATGCAAAATGATGAAAATAAGTTCTTAAAAGTAAAAACAGAATTAGGTTTAGATTTTACAGTAGAAATTCCAACTTCTCTTGAAGATACTCCTAGAAACTTATTAGGTTATGAATTATTTAATCTTTCTTCAAAGGATAAAGTAGTAAGTATAGAATATACAAAAGATTTTAATATAAATGAATTTGGAGTTGGAATAACTTCAAAAGGAATGTTAAAATATTTTTCAAAAGTAGGTAAAAATGATAAATTAAAAATAAATACCAATTCTAAAGATGAGTTATTGATGTTTACAAATAAGGGGAATATAATAAAAATATCAGCCTTTATGATTGAAGAAGCTATAAAAAATGAATTTCCAATAACTAATTTAGCAGATAATCTTGCTAAAGGAGAAAAAGTAATTAATTTATATTCAATAAAAGAGTTTGATGAAAGATATGCAGTATATACTTTCACTAAAAAAGGAATAGTAAGAAAAGCTAACTTAAAAGAATTTGAAGGAAAATATATAATGCAACAAGGCTATAAGTTTAAAACTGAAGATGATGAAGTAATAAATGTTGATATTGCAGGAGAAAATATAGGACATATAATAATGATAACTAAAAAAGGAATGGCAATAAGATTTCCAGTATCAAGTGTAAGTTCTATGGGTAGAATATCTTCAGGAGTAACTGGAATAAGTCTTAAAGATGAAGATGAAGTTATATTTGGGAAATGTGTTATTAGCATAGGTCATGAAGATGAAATTCATAATAAAATTCAACTTACTTCTAAAAATAAGGAAGTTAAAAATATATTATTAGATGATATAAAACTTCAAAATAGAGCAGGAAGAGGAAGTTGTGTAATGATTATAGTACTTGATGATGAAATAAAAAATGTAACACTTTAAAATAAAAGGAGGAATTTTTCATGAAAAAGGTAGCAGTTTTTTTAGCAGAAGGCTTTGAAGAAATTGAAGCATTAACAGTTGTGGATATAATGAGAAGAGGAAATGTTTATTGTGATATGGTAAGCATAAAAGAATCCTTAGAAGTTAAGGGTGCTCATAACATTTTAGTTAAAGCAGATAGAGCCTTTAGTGAAGATTTAAAAGAATATGATTTAATAGTATTTCCAGGAGGATTACCTGGTGCTACAAACTTAAGAGATGATAAAAAAGTTACAGATTTAGCTAAGTATTTTTATGAAAATAATAAACTTGTAGCAGCAATTTGTGCAGCTCCTATAGTTCTTGCAAAAGCGGATATAATAACAGGAAAAAATATAACTTCTTATCCAGGCTTTGAAGAAGAACTTAAAGGATGTAATTATACAGAAAATAAAGTTGAAGTTGATGGAAACATCATAACAAGTAGAGGACCAGCTACAGCAATGGAATTTGCATATAAGCTTTTAGAAGTTTTAGGTGAAGAAAGCTATAAAGAAATAAGAACTGGAATGTTATATCAATAAAATAAATTAAAAAATCATAGGTGTAATGTTATTTCATTTTCATACAAGAATATAGCATTACACATTTTTGTTTTTTTTGAAAAGTTATGAAAAGGTGGAAGGTTTTTTTGAGAGAAAAGTGGATAGCAATTAACAGAAAACAAGAATTTGAAAGACTTAGTAAAGAAACTAAGTCATTACATCCTTTAATGATTAGATTGCTTGCCAATAGAGGAATAAAAACAGGAGAAGAAGCTTCTCTTTTCCTTGAGGGTACAATAGATAACTTACATGATGGAAGTCTTATGAAAGATATGCTAAAGGGAGTTTCTATTATAAAAAATGCAATATTAAGTAAAAAGAAAATAGCCATATATGGGGATTATGACTGTGATGGAGTATGTAGCACTACTATATTATATAAAGTTTTTGAAAGTTTAGGAGCAAATTTTAAATATCACATTCCAAATCGTGAAGATGAAGGCTATGGAATGAACAGTAATAGAATAAGAAAGCTAAAGGAAGAAGGAGTAGAGGTTATTTTAACCTGTGATAATGGAATAGCAGCTATAGAAGAGGTAAATTTAGCCAAAAGTCTTGGAATGACTGTTGTAATAACAGACCATCATGATATACCTTATATTGAGGAAAATGGAGAAAGGAAAAGTATAATTCCAGAAGGAGATGCAGTTATAAATCCTAAGCAAGATGATAGTTATCCCTTTAAGGAATTATGTGGGGCTGGAATTGCATTAAAATTTTCTGAACAATTAGTAAAGGCTATGGGAGGAAATTTTCAGGAGTTTAAATATTTATATCAATTTGCAGCTATGGCAACGGTATGTGATGTTGTAGAACTTTTAGATGAAAATAGAATAATAGTAAAAGAAGGATTAAAAATAATAAATAGTAATCCTAACAAAGGACTAAATGAACTTATAAAGGTGTCAAAGCTTGAGGGAAAAACTATAGGAGAATATCATTTTGGTTTTGTATTAGGCCCTTGTATAAATGCAACAGGAAGGCTTGAAACAGCAGATTTATCTGTTGAATTATTAATAACAGAAGATAATGATAAAGCTAAAAACTTAGCAGAAAAGCTTCATGAATTAAATGCTAAAAGGCAGGAGATGACTGAAGAAAGTGTAGAAAGAGTTTTAGAAAAAATAAAAAGTGAGAAAAAAGAAGAAGATAGGGTTATATTTGTTTATGATGGAGATATTCATGAAAGTATAGCAGGAATAGTTGCAGGAAGAATAAGAGAATATTATAATCTTCCAACTATAGTTATGACTAAAGGAAAGGATATGCCTAAAGGTTCAGGAAGAAGTATTGAAGGATATAATATGTTTGAAGAACTTAGCAAATGTAAAAAATATATAGATAAATTTGGAGGTCATCCAATGGCAGCAGGTTTATCTGTTAAAGAGGAAAATTTACCTCTTTTAAAAGAAGCACTTTTAAAAAATTGTCCATTAACAAAGGAAGATATTATTCCAATAGTAAAAATAGATTCACCAATTTCAATAGAAAAGATAAATGAATCTTTAGTTTGTGATATAGAATCTTTAAGACCCTTTGGAAAAGGAAATAATAGCCCACTTTTAGGAGCAAAAAATCTTGAGGTAACAAGAGTTTTCTTTATGGGAAAAGAAGGAAAATTTATGAAATTTAAATTTAAAAATTCTATTACAAAGGGATATATAGATGGAATAAATTTTGATAAATATGAAATCTTTAAAGAAGAGTTTATAGATAAATATGGAGAAGAGAGATTTTTAAAATTAAAAGATGATGGTTATGGAGCTTTTAATATGGATATAGTATACTATCCAAGCATAAATGAGTTTAATGGAAATAGAACAATTCAATTAAACATAAAAGCCTTTAGATTATAAAATTAAGGAGTGAAAATTTTGAGTAAATATAAAATTATAATGACAGGTGGAGGAACAGCAGGACATGTAAATCCTAACCTTGCTTTAATTCCAAGCCTTGAAAAAAACAACTTTGAAGTTAAATATATAGGAAGTAAAGATGGAATAGAAAAAGAAATAGTAAAGGATGCAAATATTCCTTACTATGGAATATCTAGTGGAAAGTTAAGAAGATATTTTGATTTAAAAAACTTTTCAGACCCATTTAAGGTTGTAAAGGGTGTTTTTGAAGCATCAAAAATAATGAAAAAAGAAAAGCCAGATGTAGTATTTTCAAAGGGGGGATTTGTATCTGTACCAGTTGTAATAGCAGCTTCTTTAAGAAAAATTCCCGTAGTTGCTCATGAATCAGATATAACTCCAGGTCTTGCAAATAAACTTTCATCTCCTTTTTGTGATAAGTTATGTGTAACCTTTAGAGAAAGCTTAAAATATATAAAAGGAGATAAGGGAGTATTAACAGGAAGTCCTATAAGAGAAGAAATATTAAAAGGTTCTAAAGTTAAGGGATTAAAGTTTTGTGGGTTTTATGGAGATAAAGAAATTCTTTTTATAATGGGTGGAAGCCTTGGTTCAAAGGTTGTAAATTCAGTTATAAGAGATAATTTAGATGAATTGTTAAAAAAGTTTGATATTATTCATATTTGTGGAAAAAATAATATAGATGATAGTTTAAAAGATAAAAAGGGTTATAAGCAATTTGAATATGTAAAAGAAGAACTACCAGACTTAATGATGGCAGCAGATTATATAATTTCAAGAGCAGGAGCTAATTCAATTTTTGAATTTTTAGTCCTTAATAAACCTACATTACTTATTCCATTATCAAAAAAAGCAAGTAGAGGAGACCAAATTTTAAATGCAAATTCCTTTGCAAAAGAAGGATATTCATTAGTCATAGAAGAGGAAGATATAACTAATGAAACTTTTTTAAATAAAGTAAATGAACTTGTTGAAAAAAAGCAAGATTTAATTAAAAACATGAAAAAAGGAAAGGGCAAAATGGGAAATGATGCTGTCTTAGAAGTAATAATGTCTGAAATTAAAAATAAATAGTATAATTAGTATAGGGTCTTAGAATGAAAATTGTAAGTTAATAATGTAAAAAACTTAAAAAAAAGTGACAATAAACTTGAAAAAAAAATATACTGTTATATAATTATAAGTGAAATTGGTTTTAGTAGAAGTAAAGAATGTTAACAAATTAACAATATACCTTAAAATAACATCTAAGGATAGGATATTTTTGCGTTAAATTCAGTCTTTAAAAAAATCATTTTATTATAAACAAGCTTATTCTTAAATTTTTTATATAAGAGAGGAGTCTTACAAGATGAGAAAAATGAAAACTATGGACGGTAATACTGCAGCAGCTCATATTTCATATGCCTTCACAGAAGTTGCAGCTATTTACCCAATAACTCCATCATCTCCTATGGCAGAGCATGTTGATGAATGGGTAGCGCAAGGAAGAAAGAACTTATTTGGACAACCTGTTAAAGTAATGGAAATGCAATCAGAAGCAGGTGCTGCTGGTGCAGTTCATGGATCACTTCAAGCAGGTGCATTAACTACAACTTATACAGCTTCACAAGGTTTATTATTAATGATACCTAACATGTATAAGATTGCTGGTGAAATGCTTCCAGGAGTATTCCATGTATCAGCTAGAGCATTAGCTACTTCAGCTCTTAACATATTTGGAGACCATCAAGACGTTATGGCAGCAAGACAAACTGGTTTTGCAATGCTTGCAGAAGGTTCAGTTCAAGAAGTTATGGATTTATCAGCTGTAGCTCACTTAGCAGCTATAAAAGGAAGAATTCCATTCTTAAACTTCTTCGATGGATTCAGAACATCTCATGAAATTCAAAAGATTGAAGTTCTTGAATATGATGAATTAGGAAAATTAGTTGACTGGGATGCAGTTAAAGCTTTCAAGAACAGAGCATTAAATCCAAACCATCCAGTAACAAGAGGTACTGCTCAAAATGCTGATATCTACTTCCAAGAAAGAGAAGTTGTTAATAAGTATTATGAAGCTATCCCAGACATCGTTGAAGGATACATGGCAGAAATAACAAAACTTACAGGAAGAGAATATCACTGCTTCGACTACTATGGAGCAGCAGATGCTGATAGAGTTATCGTTGCTATGGGTTCTGCTACAGACGTTTGTGAAGAAACAGTAGATTATTTAAATGCTAACGGACAAAAAGTTGGTGTTGTTAAAGTAAGATTATACAGACCATTCTCAGTAGAAAAATTAATAGCAGCAATTCCTTCAACAGTTAAAGCAATTGCTGTTTTAGATAGAACTAAGGAACCAGGTTCTGCTGGAGAACCATTATACTTAGATGTTAAGAATGCATTCTATGGTAAAGAAAATGCTCCAGTTATCGTTGGTGGTAGATATGGATTAGGTTCTAAAGACCCATACCCAGCTCATATTGCTGCAGTTTATGCAAACTTAGCAAAGGCTGAACCAATAGATGGATTCACAATAGGAATTAAAGATGATGTTACAAACAAGTCATTAGAAGTAACAGAAGATATAGATGCTACACCAGAAGGAACTACAGCTTGTAAGTTCTGGGGATTAGGATCAGATGGTACTGTTGGTGCTAACAAGAGTGCTATAAAGATTATCGGAGACCACACAGATATGTATGCTCAAGGATATTTCTTCTATGATTCTAAGAAATCAGGAGGTATAACAGTATCTCACTTAAGATTTGGTAAGAAGGCTATTAAGTCTCCATACTTAATAAACAAAGCAGACTTCGTATCTTGTTCTAACCAATCATATGTACATAAGTACAATGTACTTGATGGATTAAAACCAGGAAGCACTTTCTTATTAAATACAATTTGGAACATGGACGACTTAGAAAAGAACTTACCAGCTTCTTATAAGAGATTCATGGCAAACAACAACATTCAATTCTATACATTAAATGCTGTTGCTATAGCTCAAGAAATTGGTCTTGGTGGAAGAATAAACATGATAATGCAATCTGCATTCTTCAAATTAGCTAATATAATTCCAGTTGAAGATGCAATAGCTTACTTAAAGCAAGCAGTTGTAACTTCTTATGGTAAGAAGGGACAAAAAGTTGTTGATATGAACAACGCTGCTATAGATAAGGGTGTTGAATCTTTAGTTAAGATTGAAATTCCAGAATCTTGGAAGGACGCAGTTGATGAAGAAGTTGCTCCAATAAAGAACGCTTCAGATTTCGTTAAGAATATAGTTGTTCCAATGAACAGACAAGAAGGAGATTCTCTTCCAGTATCTACATTCATAGGAATGGAAGATGGTACTTTCGAAGCTGGTACTGCAGCATTTGAAAAGAGAGGAATTGCTGTAAATGTTCCAGAATGGTTATCAGATAAGTGTATCCAATGTAACCAATGTTCATTCGTATGTCCACATGCTGTAATAAGACCATTCTTATTAAATGAAGCAGAAAAGAATGCTGCTCCAGCATCTGTAAAAGTAGTTGATGCTAAGG